>CANIFU010000032.1 GCA_947466965.1 Bacteroidota bacterium | reverse complement strand
TTTTAAGCTGTAATGTCTTTTGTATGTTATTGCTAAGGTCTATTTCCTAAACCGTCATCCCTTGTCACGACACTAGGATGCAAGTCGGGATAATTCCTCCTTTGAACAGGGGGCCAGGGGGATTGATCAGAATACAAGTTTTTAAGCTGTAATGTCTTTTGTATGTTATTGCTAAGGTCTATTTCCTAAACCGTCATCCCTTGTCACGACACTAGGATGCAAGTCGGGATAATTCCCCCTTTGAAAAGGGGGCCAGGGGGATTGATCAGAATACAAGTTTTTAAGCTGCAATGTCCTTTGTATGTTATTGCTAAGGTCTATTTCCTAAACCGTCATCCCTTATCGCGACACGGGATTTCAATTAGTAGTTGAAATTATTTTATAACTAAATTATCCCATGCTTAAACTTTCCAAAACAAAATTAATACTATCAGGTTTATTACTAATGCTCTCGGTTTATTTCTTAGAACGCTTTCGGCTCATCATTGGTTCTGAAAAAATCACAGGCACATTTGTTTTTTACATTGAAGAAATAGTGAAAGAAGAAAAAGTAAATTTTCCAATCATTGAATACAACATAAAAGATAGCACTTACCAGTTTCGTGCAAAAGAAAATACCACTTATGAAGAAGTAGAAACTGTTCCTGTATTACTCATAAATAAAAGTCCGAATTCACCTTTGTTGTATGATCTTAGCTCTTTCTGGCTTTTCCCTTTGTTTTATTTTTTTCTTCCGCTTTTAGTTTGGGTATCCTTTACAATGAGTTATGTCGGTAAAAATGAAATTATTGAAATTGGATGTAAGTCTCCGTTTTTTAGGAAAACAAAAAAGCCCTAAGAAAAACTCTTAGGACTTTATATAATGGAAATGTTTTCTTACGCTAACAACGCTCTCGAGATGACGATCTTTTGAACCTCTGTTGTTCCTTCATAAATCTGAGTAATTTTTGCATCACGCATCAGACGTTCTACGTGGTATTCTTTAACAAATCCATATCCTCCGTGTATCTGAACAGCTTCCACAGTGGTTTGCATCGCTACTTTTGAAGCGAATACTTTAGCCATTGCACTTGCTTTATCAAAATTCATATGCTGATCTTTCATCCACGCTGCTTTAATGCAAAGTAAACGTGCCGCTTCTATTTCGGTAGCCATATCGGCCAATTTAAATTGAATGATTTGGTGCTGATTGATTGTTTTACCAAATGCTTTACGCTCTTTTGAATATGCCAATGCTAATTCATAAGCTCCAGATGCAATACCCAATGCCTGAGATGCAATTCCGATTCGTCCTCCAGACAATACCTGCATCGCGAATTTAAATCCAAATCCATCTTCGCCAATTCTGTTTTCTTTCGGAACTTTTACATCCGTGAACATTAATGAATGTGTATCAGAACCTCTTATTCCCAATTTATTTTCTTTTGGTCCTACAACAAATCCAGGTGTTCCCTTTTCTATGATTAAGGCATTAATTCCTTTGTGACCTTTTGTTATATCTGTTTGAGCGATCACCAAAAATACAGATGCCGAATTTCCATTCGTGATCCAGTTTTTTGTTCCATTCACCAAATAATGATCTCCTTTGTCGATTGCTGTTGTCTTTTGAGATGTTGCATCAGAACCTGCTTCTGGCTCTGATAAGCAAAAACCTCCAATAATCTCTCCTTTTGCTAATGGTATTAAGTATTTTTGTTTTTGCTCTTCCGTTCCAAATGTTTCCAATCCCCAGCAAACTAAAGAGTTGTTTACACTCATCACTACAGAGCAGGATGCATCAATCTTTGAAATTTCTTCCATCGCCAATACATAGGATACACAATCCATTCCGCCACCACCGTATTTCGGGTCTACCATCATGCCCATAAAGCCGAGCTCACCCATTTGTTTTATTTCTTCTGTAGGAAATTTCTGATGCTCATCGCGATCAATCACTCCTGGCTTTAATACATCGTTTGCAAAATCGCGAGCAGCCTTCTGAATCATTAAGTGCTCTTCTGTTAAGTTAAATAACATTTTGGATAAATTTTATGTTAAAAATTACTTTATTTTTGAGTCTAGCCGGAATAAAATTATTGGCTTCGGTTCGTAAAGCAAATGTATATGTTAAATTTAAATTTTACTAATAGTTTTTGACAAATATGAATAGGGTGACTTATAACGTAATTGGTTTAATGTCAGGAACATCTCTTGATGGTTTGGATATGGCGTTTTGTCGATTTAATTTCGAGAATAATCAATGGAAATATGAAATTAAAACAGCACAAACAATTGCTTATTCCGAGCAATGGAAAAAAACATTACTCAGCCTCGAAAAAGTGGATGCGCTTACATTTCAACAAACAAACATTGACTATGGACATTACTTGGGTGGTCTTGTTTCTGATTTTATCTTGAAAAATAATATAAAAGCAGATTTTATTGCTTCACACGGACATACAATTTTTCATCAACCGTCTAAAAAACTAAGCGTTCAGGTTGGTTCGGGAAGTGCAATTTCTTCGAAATGTAATTTGCCTGTTGTTTGTGATTTTCGTACAACAGATGTTGCTCTTGGCGGACAAGGTGCACCACTGGTGCCGATTGGAGATAAACTATTGTTTTCTGAATACGATTTTTGTTTAAATTTAGGTGGTTTTGCAAATGTTTCCTACCATTTTAATGGGCAGCGCATTGCCTATGATATTTGTCCAGTTAACATTGTGATGAATAAAATTACTGAAAAAATAGGAAAACCTTTTGATGATCAAGGAAATATCGCAAAGGATGGTTTGCTGAGTGGCTATTTATTGAACGAACTCAATCAAATTGGATTTTATAAAATGATTCCTGATAGCCCGAAATCGTTGGGTAAGGAATGGGTCATAAAAAATGTGAATCCATTATTAGAGCTTTATGAAATGAATGAAAATGATATGCTACGCACTTTTTGCGAGCACATCGCTTTTCAGATCGCTAAATCTTTAAAGAATAAACCGAAAGGAAAAATATTGGTAACTGGTGGTGGTGCATATAATCTTTTTCTGATGCACTGTATCCAAAAGCATACGGAACATCAATTGATTATTCCCGATAATAATACGGTTGAATTTAAAGAAGCATTGATCTTCGCTTTTTTAGGTGTACTTCGAATGCGAAATGAAGTAAATTGCCTTAAAAGTGTTACCGGAGCAATGAGGGATAGTTGTGGAGGTGCAATTTATATGTAAAAAAACAGCCTCCTTTTTAAAGGAAGCTGTCATATAATATATTTTTAAAAATCATCATCATAGAAGTCATCCACATCATCATCGTCATCATCGAAATTGCTATCTAATTTCACATCATCCATTGTAAATTCTTCATCCTCATCATCTAGATTGCTTTTCCAATTTTTTTTGTCCTTGTCTTTTAATGGAGTTAGCTTTGAGGGCTTTCTTAATTCTCCTGAGTCCTTTCCTTTTTCGGAAGTTTTTTTAACAGGACTTTTTTTTGTATTGCTTGGCTTTTTCATTTCTAATGAAATTTGTTTTGCAAATTGTTTTGATTTATTTAAAAGTATTACTAACAACACAAATTTCTGAAAAATTATTTTTCAAACAAAAAATAAATGAAAAAAAAATAGATATTTTTTGATTTCTATTTTTCAGGCTTTTTGTAATCAAACATAAATTTAAAATATATAAATAATAAATACGTACTATTTTTTAATTCTTTTTTATTCTTTCTGCTTTATTTTATTTGCTTGTAAATAAAAAAATGATACAATTATTCCTTTTGATTTTATTACGAACAATAATCAAATTTCAATTGCGTTATACATTAAATTACAAATTTACATCCCCGTAAATAATTTTCAAAACGATTAAGTACTTCCTTTTTATTTGGAAAGATCCCCTGCTTAAATGGTTTTAAACCATAATCAAAATAACAAAAGGTTATGGAATTATTTTTACTCAGGCATCTTTAAATCATAAATTAAATACTCACCTCTAAATTTAATCGCAATGAAACCAACTATCAACTCTGGGGAAAACTTTAACGAATTAGTTTTCGAAAATAAAAATAAAGCATACGGCGCATACGCTATCAGAACGTCTTATAGTGATAATGTTTCAATTTCATTACTCTTGTCTACCACCTTTTTTGGATTGCTTGCTTTATTAGCGATTTTTTTAACAAACAGAGATGTGAAGATTCCTGTTTTTACAGGGAATGATCCTCCTGCTATTCCTTTTGGAAGAGTCATCGAGATCGCGAAATTGGATAAGCCGGTGGTTGTCCCGAAAAAAAAAGTAGAAGCAACTCCAAAATCTACTTCAGGGCAAAAAGTAGCATCAGATAATCCGAATGATAAAAATAATCAGACGAACGATCAACAAAATACTAGTAAGAATCCCAATCCGAATGGTAACGATAGCACGGCAATTCCTGATCCGGAAATCAAATTGCCAATTGTTACAGGGAACACGCCTCCACCACCGATAGAGAAATTTGCAGATAAAATGCCCAAATTTGATAACATGGCACAATTTATTGCCGATCATTTAGTTTATCCTAGAGCAGCTGTTGAGAATGGAACCGCTGGAACTGTCTTTGTTACTTTTGTTGTGGAGATGGATGGAAGTATAACGGATATAAAATTATTAAAAGGAATTGGTGATGGTTGTGAGCAGGAAGCCATGCGTGTTGTGGGAATTATGCCACCATGGGAACCCGGGATGAATAAAAATAAACCGGCACGGGTGCAATGTAATCTGCCCATAAAATTTAGGATTAAATAAACAATCCGGTGTTTATAAGTTGAGCCATATCATAAACGGAAGCCTTTGCTTATAAAGTAATTTAGCAATCGCGAGTAAAATATACTCACTATTGTTTTATATAGTTATATAATCTAAACTAATTCACATGTTAAATTCGGTCTTTATTCAAATTGTTAGTGGTGCAGCAACAGTTGCAAATCAAGTTGCAGACACAGCTGCAAATGTTGCAGTTCAAGCGGCGGCTGTTCCCGCTACTTCAACAATTGTAATTCCTAAACAAGATTCCCTTTCGCTGCTCGATCTTATCATGAAAGGTGGAATCATTATGATCCCAATGGGACTGCTCTCCATTTTAACAATCTATTTTTTCTTCGAACGTTTTATGACCATAAGCAAAGCCTCAAAGTTGGATAAAAATTTTATGAATAGTATTAAAGACTTTATTCATAATGGAAATATTGAAGCTGCAAAATCACTTTGCAGAAATACCGTTAGTCCTGCTGCTCGTATGATTGAAAAAGGTGTAAGCCGAATCGGAAAGCCAATCAAAGAAATTGAAGAATCGATGGAAAGTGTTGGTAAACTAGAGTTAAATAGGTTGGAAAAAAATCTGAGTGTATTAAGCCTTATTGGACGAATTGCTCCCATCTTCGGATTTATTGGTACAATAGCCGGTGTAATTAAAATTTTCTATGACATCTCCTTGACCGATAATATTAGTATCGGTGTTATCTCTACTGGACTTTATCAGAAAATGATTACCAGTGCCTCTGGCTTGGTTGTAGGCTTGTTAGCATTCATTGGTTATTACATTTTAAATGCGATGCTAGATAAAACAGTTAATAAAATGGAAACAGCATCTGTAGAATTTATTGATTTATTACAAGATCCAACAAAATAAAAATGAAAATAAAACGAAGACATAAAGAGGCTGCCGAAGTAAGTACTGAATCATTAAACGATATCATGTTCTTCCTTTTGTTATTCTTCCTAATTATTTCAACACTTGCAAATCCAAGTGTGTTGAAGTTAACCTTGCCAAGTTCTAAGCCTGCTGAGCAAATGCAAAAGCAGCAAATCACCATTGAAGTGGATGCAAACCATCAATATGTAATAAATAAAACGCCTATTTCATTTACTCAATTAGAGGATGCTTTAAAATTTGAAATATCGAAGGTGGAAACTCCAACTGTCGTATTAAAATTTGACAATACACTTTCAATACAGGATCTTGCCGATGTGATGCAGATTGGGTACTCATTAGGAGTGAAAATGGTATTAGCAACCAAGCCTACAAATAAATAAAAATGGAAGCGGCAGAAAACAAAAATAAATATTTTGCTCTGGCATTTACGATAGCTTTTCATGCCCTATTGTTTTTGCTATTTATTTTAATTGTATTCATCACCCCAATTCCTCCCTTCGAAATAAAACCTGTTCCCGAAATAGAAATTGGATTAGGAATGGAAGGGACGGGAAATAGCGAAAGTGGTGGTTCTGGTGAAAATGATCCCGAAATGGCTGCTAGTACAGCTGTTGCAGCAGCTACTTCACCAAGCGATGCCGCTAATGTTGTTACCGATGATACGCAAACAGATGTAAATGTTAAAACAAATCCTAATTCTATTTCTGAAACAAATGTTGATGTTCTTAGTCCGGAAGAAAAAAAGGAACGTGAAGAATTAGAAAAAGCATTGGCTCGAATTAAAGCCATGAAAGAAAAAAAGGGTAAAGGGGATGGTGGAAAAAATACAGGTGGAACAGGTACAGGCAATAACGTGGGTATTGGTGCAGGACCTGGAACTGGTTTTGGTGATGGTCCTACTGTTGGTCCAGGTGGAAGTGGTTGGGATTTAAAAGGTCGTTCTTTGGTGAAAAAGCCTGAACGCATGACGGATTCCGAGGAAGAAGGGAAAGTAGTTGTTGAAATAATTGTAGATGAAAAAGGAAATGTCATTAAAGCAACTCCTGGTCAACGTGGTTCTACTACTCAAAGTTCGAAGCTTTATGCTAAAGCACGCGGGGCTGCTAAAGAAGTGAAATTTAGTCCGAGTCCAGATGGTACAAAAGAGCAAAGGGGAACTTATACTTTTGTCTTTACTTTAGAATAAAATTCAACTATTTTTTTGCTAAAAATTCTTCGATTATAATTGTACTGTTTATTAAAACATGCATTTCTTACTTCTTTGTCAATCACGGAAATAACTGGAGTAACATATGAATTACCAACAAACCCTTGATTATTTATTTAGCCAGTTACCTATGTTTCAACGCATAGGAAGTGCAGCCTACAAAGCCGATTTAAAAAACACAATTGCCATTTGTAATTTGCTAGGCAATCCCGAAAATAAATTCAAATCTATACATGTTGCAGGTACAAATGGGAAAGGTTCTACTTCTCATATGCTTGCTTCCATTCTACAGTCTGCCGGATTTAAAGTCGGATTGTATACTTCACCGCATCTGAAAGACTTTAGAGAACGAATAAAAATTAATGGCGAATTGATTCCTCCTGAATATGTGATTGACTTTGTTGCGAAATATAAATCTGATTTTGAAGCTATTCAGCCTTCTTTTTTCGAAATGACAGTTGGTTTAGCTTTCGATTACTTTGCAAAAGAAAACGTTGATGTTGCTGTAATTGAGGTTGGTCTTGGTGGTCGATTGGATTCTACAAATGTGATAAAGCCCGAAGTGTCTGTAATTACAAATATTAGTTTTGATCATACAGCTTTGTTAGGTAATACAATTGAAAAAATTGCAACAGAAAAAGCGGGTATCATTAAAAATGAAGTCCCTGTTGTTGTTGGTGAGACACAAGCTGGTTCCGAAGTGGTTTTTTTAAATAAAGCAATTGAAAAAAATACATCGCTTGTATTTGCCGATCAACGATATAAAGCAGTAAATGCACGACAGATTATAGCAGAGAAAAATTTCCTGAAAATAGACATTGAAAAAGCGGATGTTTTATTTTATAAGGATCTTGAAAGCGAATTGTTGGGTCTCTATCAACAAAAAAATATTGTTACAGTTTTGTGTGCAATTGATCTATTGAATCAAAATGGTTTCCAATTGTCTGAAGAGGTTATTCGTAATGGAATAAAAAATGTGGTTTCACAAACAGCCTTATTAGGTCGTTGGCAGATTTTATCTCGTCAACCTTTTGTAATTGCAGATTCAGGGCACAATGAATCAGGAATTCAAGAAGTGTTAAGGCAGATAAAGTTGACACCTCATGAGCATCTTCATTTTGTTTTGGGAGTTGTAAGTGATAAGGACATTACCAAAATTCTGAGTATGCTTCCCGTTGATGCAACCTATTATTTCTGTAAAGCAGATATCCCAAGAGCATTGCCATCAGACGATCTACTTTTGCAAGCCAAAGAATTTGGACTTTTGGGAATAGCCTTTTCTTCTGTAAAAAATGCTTTAGCTGCTGCAAAAAAACAGGCTTCGGAAAAGGATCTTGTAATTATAGGAGGAAGTACATTTACTGTTGCTGAAGTTGTGTAATTTATAAAATAAAAAAGCACTCCCGAAAATTCGTAGAGCGCTTTTTTATTTTATATATATATAATTATCTTCCTAATCCTAATGGACTACCAACACGTGTCATTGCACAACGGAATCCAATCCAAGCAGTTGATTGACGTTGATCCAAATATCTTCTTGTTCCTGGTACCATCCAATATGCACGGTCTTTCCAAGAACCACCTTTGTATACGCGCGCCTTATCGTTAATCATTGAAGTGTTTGCATATTCGTACATTCCACTTGTTTCAGGTTTTCCTGAAGCCGGATCATATGGTTCAGTCCAAGTCGCCCCAACTAAACCTACAGCCTGCGACTGAATATCACCATCCAAATAGTTGATATTATCTGAATATTTGTAGTTTCTTCTTTCATCTAAGTTATCATCAGGGAAAGCCGTACTAACATCTCTCCACCGAACCATTCCTGGTAAGGAAATTATGTTACTGTCAGCATCGTATTTAATTGTATCGCTGATAATGATACCATCAATATCGCGTTCTTGTGTTTTAAAAACATTACCGCGAAAAGGACGAAAATCAGCTTTGTCTTCAGAAGAAAGTGGACGGTAGACATCCATAACCCACTCAGAAACATTACCAGCCATATTATATAAACCATAATCATTCGGCCAATAAGAGAAAACAGGGGTTGTAATATCACCAGCATCATTCAATTGCCCAGCATTGCCCATCATATCACCATTACTACGTTGGTAGTTCGCTAACATCTGCCCTAAGTATTTTGAATCAGGGTTACGAGTGCCATGACCATTCCAAGGATATAATCTTCTGTCGGTGATACGCTCACCAATAGTATTACCAATTAAACCATAAGCAGCAAATTCCCATTCAGCTTCAGTCGGGAGTCTGTAACGTGGTAAAAAGATACCATCTTCCATTCTCACTAAACGTTCTCCTCCATTAGGATCCATACTTGGGATAGGTGTTTTTACTGGTCCAGTCCATTTCCCTGCCAAGTATTGATCGGTATTAAAATAATCGTTTTCAGTTGGTGTAGGAGCATAATCAAGTATTCCTTCGCGCACTAAAATAAATTCGTTAACGCGATCCGTTCTCCAAGCACAAAAGTCAGAAGCCTGAAGCCAATTAACTCCAACTACAGGGTAATCTCTGTAAGAAGGGTGACGTAAATAATATTCAACATATGGTTCATTATATGCTAAACGATCGCGCCATACCAAACTATCTGGAGTAGCTTTTTTTAAGATATCTGGAAAGTTAGCCGCAAATACACGACCAGTCCAATGCAAGTATTCAAGATAATCCAAGTTACGAACCTCAGTTTGATCCATATAAAATGAAGAAACAGTAACTCTACGAGGAATATTATTCCATTCATAAGTAACATCTTGTTCCGCTCTACCCATTGTAAACGTTCCACCTTCCACTAAAATCAATCCAGGTCCGGTTTCTTGTTCTTCATAAGGTCCAACTTCAAATCCTCCGTTTCTAGGCTCATTATATTCCCAAGCAGTAACAGGAGATCTCTCCTTGCTACAAGATGCAAGGGCAACAACAGCTGCTAGTGCGATAAGTTTGCTCAATACTTTTCTCATTTCTTTTGTTTTAGTTTGTAAATTAAGCGTGTTGGTAATAAACTTTAAATTAAATATTAAATTGTGTAGTTGACATTATTTTTTAGAAAGAAGGGCAACTAACTGTTCTAAATTTTTTCTTCTTAGGCTTGCATTCGAATTGTAATGAAAAAGAAATTTCATGAGAACCTGCTGTTGCATTTGTTAATTTTGAAACAGTAACATCATAGCTGTAACCAACTTTAAAAAAATGCTGTTGAAATCCTATAAGAGCAATAAAAGAATCCTGGTTTCGATACCAAAGTCCACCAACTATAGCCCCTCTCACTACATAAACTCCCAAATTCAACTGTTGAAAATCTTGTTGTCTTTGGTATAAAATGTTCGGAGAAATATACGTTTCATTTCCTTTGTCGCCAACCGGTAGAACGGCTCCTGCATGTCCAGTAATTTTTAAAGGTAATTTACTCGTTCCGATAAGTCCCTCATCGGGTTGTGTTAAATGATGAACAGCGGCACCGAAGAAATAACGTTTACTAAACCCTAATACACCAGCAGATAAATCTACATTAGATTTTTTTGAAACTCCGGGAACTTCATTTGTATTGTATACAAATCCTCTTCGTTCATCAATCATATCTCCAAATGTAAGTTTGCTCCAGTCAATGCTTTTTTGAAAATAGGTTCCTTGAAAACCAAACTTCATTGAAAATTCACGGCTGATATTCAATTGGTAGGAGTAAATTGCTGAAACATTTGTCGTCGTTAATGTACCTTGTCCAGCTTTGTCATTCGTAACTAGTAGTCCCAATCCACCTGCAATTTTGTCTACATGCTGATCATATGAAGCAGAATAGGTTACATAGGTTCCGGAAATATTAGGCCATTGATTCCGGTAATTTAAGTTAATTCTTGGACATCTGGCTGTTCCAGCGAATGCCGGATTAAGATACAGAGGGTTTGCATAGAATTGAGTAAATTCAGGGTCTTGAGCAAATAAATTTTCGCTTGATCCGAATGAAAATACGACTAATAAAATTAAAACGATACGTTTTAACATAATAATTCTGTTATTAATAGGACACAATTATACTAATATATTTCCTAAAATGTTACAATTTAGAGGTATTATTTTTATTTTAAAGACAATAAGTAGCCCTAAAATGCGTTATGCAAAAGATATTTCTTTAACAAATTTATATAAAAAATGATTACCAACAATAATAAATGCCCATTTTTAACTAATTTTGAAATCTAATCATTGATTTATATGCGTTTTCTATTTTCTTTCTGTCTTATGCTTCTTTTGGCAGTGCCGGTTTTCGGTCAGCCCAAATATGCTTCTAAACTGAAGTCTCAATATACAATTTTATGGCAAACACCAGGTTCAGTTAAGCCTTCAGAAAATATCACCCAAAAATTTTTGAACTTTTCTGGTGCTCAATTTGTGTTTGAAGATGCTTTTTTACCTCGTTTTTCTGACAAGATTGCCTTGCCAGGAAATAATAATGGTTTTACTGTTTCGTTAATAAGGGAAGTTTATGAGCCATTAACATTAGAGGAAACGGCTATCATTAAGAATCCTTCTCTCATTTTATCAGACATTAAGGTGGATGTTTCTGTTTCTACTGCAAAAAAGCAAAATTATGGTGTATACTCCTTTATTCCTCTTCGCAAAAATGCAAGTACTGGTAATTTCGAAAAGCTGATCTCTTTTGACATCTCTGTTGCGTACAATACAACTTCAGTAAAAACGACTTCACGTGCGCCTCACGTATATGCTACAAATTCTGTTCTTCAGAGTGGTGTTTGGTATAAGGTTGGGCTTTCAAAAGATGGAATTTACAAACTTTCCTACTCCTTTTTTCAAAATCTAGGTATAGATATAGCCGCTCTTAATCCCCAAAATATCAGAATATATGGCAATGGTGGCGGAATGCTTCCTGAATTAAATTCTATAGCACGTAAAGATGATTTGGTGGAAAATGCAATTTTTGTTCAAGGTGAAGCAGATGGTGTTTTTGATGCTACAGATTATGTCTTATTTTATGGTAAAGGTCCACAAAAATGGACTTACAATGCATCAAGCTGTCCGAAATTTTCGCACAAGCTAAATCTGTATTCCGATTCTGCTTATTATTTTATTAATATAGATCTCGGTGCAGGTAAACGAATCCAGGCTCAGCCAACTTCTATGGCTACTGTTACAAATACGGTTACAACTTTTGATGATTATGCATTCCATGAAAATGAGTATGTTAATTTTATTAAATCAGGGCGACAATGGTTTGGTGAATTATTCGATAATATTACTAATTATAATTTCGCGTTTAGTTTTCCCAATATTGACGGAGCTGCTCCTACAAGTGTTAAGGCGAGTATCGCTTCCCGAGATCTAACTTCTTCAGCAAATTATTCGGTGGTGAGTCAAACCGGGAGCACCACTGTTATAATAGGTTCTACGCCTGGTGATTATTACAGCGATTATGCAATTATTGGTTCAAGCTGTTATTCGTTTAATCCTACAAGCCCTTCTGTTGTTGTTAATGTTGCAAAGTTAACGTCTGATGCCTTGGCTTGGCTTGATTATATCGAAATAAACGCAAGACGACAACTTACAATGTCAGGAGATCAAATGTCCTTTCGTGATGCACAATCAGTTGGTGCAGGTAATGTCGCAAAATATTCGTTAGTAAGTTCTAATCCTATTCAGATTTGGGATGTAACCGAACCTACCAATGCTTTCATGCAGTCCATTAATGTATCCGGAACAACATTTGAATTTACGCTACCCTCTGATACCTTGAAAGAATTTGTGGCTCATAATGGGAATAGTTATCTGACACCGGGTTTCTCCGAAATCGTTTTAAATCAGGATTTACATGCAATGGCGGATAAGGATTTTATTATCATTACTCATCCTGATTTTTATGCCGATGCGCTTCAATTGGCTGCGCATCACGAAAGTGTTGACACGCTTTCAACAATTGTAGTTACTCCTCAGCAAATTTATAATGAGTTTTCTTCAGGAGCACAGGACATCTCTGCGATTCGTGATTTTGTAAAAATGTTTTACGACAAAGCTACCGTAGCTGCTGAGTTACCTCAATATTTATTGATGTACGGTGATGGCTCCTATGATAATAAAAAACGATCTGGTAGCAACACAAACTATATTCCTACTTATCAATCGTTTAATTCTACTGTTTTAACCAACTCCTATGTTTCGGATGATTTTTATGGATTGTTAGATGATTCGGAAGGGCTTTGGACTGCTAGTGATGCCGTGGATATTGGGATCGGGCGTTTTCCTGTAAGAAACAGAACGGAGTCTGCAACGGTTCTTAATAAAGTTTTGGATTATACTAAAACAGGTTTTTCTCCTTCTACAACCAATAATGGGTGCTCTAATCTATCTTCCAAATCTCCTTTCGGAGATTGGAGAAATGTGGTTTGTTTTATTGCAGACGATGAAGATGGCGGCTTACATCAGATGGATGCTAATAAATTGGCAACAATGGTTGATACTGCTGCAAACGACTTTAATGTCGATAAAATATATATGGATGCTTATAAGCAGGAAGCAACTCCCGGTGGTAATCGTTTTCCCACAGCTACAGCTGCAATTGACAATCGTGTTGAAAAAGGTTGTTTGATTATGAATTATACCGGACATGGAGGTGAAGTGGGTTTGGCGCATGAGCGGGTAATTGAAGTTTCGACAATTAATAACTGGAAAAATTATAATAATCTTCCTCTATTTATTACTGCTACGTGTGAGTTTAGTCGTTACGATGACCCGGAAAGAGTTTCCGCAGGTGAGTATGTGATCCTGAATCCTAATGGAGGAGGAATTGCTTTATTTACAACAGTCCGATTGGTTTTTGCTTCCGGGAACTTTATTGTGAACCGCGATTTTTATGAAAAAGCATTCGTTCCGGTTAATGGTAAAATGCCACGCTTAGGTGATTTGTATCAACATATAAAAACCGAGCCGGGTGGCAATTCCGTAAACAGTCGAAATTTTGCTTTGCTTGGCGACCCTGCATTAACACTCGCATATCCTAAATACGAAGTTTCTACGGATACTGTAAATTCTATTCCAGTTTCAATAAGCAGTTCGGATACATTGAAAGCCCTTTCATTAGTTACAATCAGCGGATTCGTAAGAAATAGCGGAGGTGCAATTCTTAATGCATACAATGGTGTGATCTATCCTACAGTATTTGATAAATCACAAAACATTACTACTCTTTCAAATGACGGTGCATTCAGCCCTCCATATACCTTTGGAATTCAAAAAAATATTTTATACAAAGGAAAAGCCAGCGTAACAAATGGTGCGTTTAAATTTTCTTTTGTTGTTCCTAAAGATATTGCTTACTCATTCGGTATCGGGCGCATCAGTTATTATGCTGAAAATGGTACTGAAGATGCAAATGGCTTTTACGAAAAAGTGATCGTTGGTGGATCGAATGATTCTGCTTTGGTCGATAATGCAGGCCCTTCCGTTGATTTGTTTTTAAATGACGCGAAATTTGTTTTTGGTGGTTTAACTGATGAAACACCTGATTTGTTTGCAATTTTAAAAGATGAAAATGGGGTAAACACTGTTGGAAATGGGATCGGTCATGACATTACTGCTGTATTAGATCGAAATACCGAAAGTTCTGTTGTACTAAATGATTATTATCAAGCCGATTTGAATAGTTATAAAAGCGGTACAATTCGCTATCCTTTTTCCGAATTAAGTGAAGGGAAACATACCTTGAGTTTAAAAGTTTGGGATGTTTATAACAATTCAAGTCAATCATACACAGAGTTTATTGTTGCTCGGTCTGCAGAATTAGCATTGAGTCATGTGTTGAACTATCCGAATCCGTTTACAACAAAAACTCAATTTTATTTTGAACAAAATCAATGTTGCCAGGTTTTAGATGTACAGGTTCAAATTTTCACTGTTTCAGGCAAGTTGGTTAAAAATATTGATCAGTTTGTAACAACAGAAGGATTTCGTTCTGATCCGATTGAATGGGACGGACGAGATGATTTCGGGGATAAAATCGGAAAAGGAGTTTATGTTTATAGAATAAAAGTGAAGACAAGTGAAGGAGCAACCGCAGAAAAATATGAAAAACTTGTTATTTTAAATTAATTAGTACATTAGCAATCCTAAAAATAGAAAAATAGATGATGGATATTAGAGCAAACGGCAAGAACAGTATTTTATTTGCTATCGCTTTTCTTGTTGGAACTGGCATTAAAGCACAATCTAAAGACGAAGTACTTCAGTTAAATACAATTACAACTGCTGTTCCGTTTTTGTTGATTACACCTGATTCGAGAGCGGGCGGGATGGGTGATGTTGGATGCGCTTCCTTAAATGATGTGAACGCAATTCATTGGAATGCCTCCAAACTTGCTTTCGCTAATAAAAAGATGGGCTTCGGTGTTTCTTATACTCCTTGGTTGAGGGCCTTGGTGCCAGATATTAATTTAGCATACATCACCGGTTTTTATAAGTTGAAAAAGAGTGGTACTATTGGCGTTGCTCTTCGTTATTTTTCATTAGGTGATATTACCTTTACGGATGCGAACGGAACAACAACCGGGCAATTTCGTCCGAACGAATTCTCAATTGATATTGCTTATGCTACAAAGTTGTCAAAGACTTTTTCTGTAGGAGGTGCTGTGCGTTTCATTAATTCTAATTTAACAGGAAATGCCCTTGTTGATAATGCTCAAACAAAGCCGGGACGTGCTGTAGGTGTTGATCTTTCCGCATTGTATAAAAAAGAAAAAATAAAATTAGCGGATAAAAAAGCGATCGTTGCTTTCGGAATTAATATTTCGAATATCGGAAATAAAATGTCATATTCTGACAGAGGAGATAAAAACAGCGATGACTTTATTCCCATTAATTTACGCATAGGCGGATCTTTAAATGTGGATCTGGATGATTATAATTCCATTTCTATTTTAGCGGATATCAATAAATTATTGGTGCCGACTCCACCAACGTATAAGTATAAAGTTGATACCAATGGTTTAACAACTGGAGAGATTGCAACAGATTCTGACGGAAATCCAATTATTGCATTAGGTAAGGATCCAAACAGAGGTGTTGCTGAAGGAATGTTTGGCTCATTCAGTGATGCACCTGGTGGCGGAAAAGAAGAGTTAAGAGAGATCAATTACTCTGTTGGATTAGAATATTGGTACAACCATTTGTTTGCGATTCGTGCCGGATATTTTTATGAGCATCCTACCAAAGGTAACCGTCAGTTTTTTACGATTGGTGCCGGAGTGAGGTACAATGTTTTTGGTTTGGATTTCGCCTATTTGATTCCGACCCAACAACGTAATCCTCTAGAAAACACCTTGCGATTCACCCTTACATTTGACTTTGACGCATTTAAAGATCAGAATAAAGAAGAAGCAAAAACAGAATAATATAAATGAACTAATTGCAGATGCCCATATTCACCTAAAAGAATATGGGCATTTTTTTAATAATAAAATACTATGAAAATTCGTGTAGGTTTCGGCTTCGATGTTCATCAATTAAAAGATGGAAATGATTTATGGTTAGGTGGAATTCAACTTTCGCATACAAAAGGTGCCGTTGGGCATTCCGATGCGGATGTATTAATTCACGCCATTTGTGATGCGCTTTTGGGTGCTGCCGGCATGCGCGATATTGGATATCATTTTCCGGATACATCTTCGGAATTTAAAGGGATCGATAGTAAAATATTATTGGATCGAGTAAGTCAATTGCTAAAAAAAGAAGGTTATTCAATCGGAAATATTGATTGTACTTTGGTGCTGGAACAACCCAAAATAAATCCACACATCGATGAAATGAAAAAAACATTGTCCACTATTTTAAACGTAGAGGTGAATGATATCGGAATAAAAGCGACTACAAACGAAAAGATGGGTTATGTAGGCCGTGAAGAAGGTGTATGTGCGTATGCCGTTGCACTTATTCAGAAACAATAAAAATTCTTAAAACGAAAGACTATATTCTAATCCTACAATGTATAAATTTTGAGGAGAGGATAAATTCCATTCTTGCTGTATCAGATAATAAAGACCAAACGTGTGTGTGTCATTTCTTTTGTAATCCAATCCGGCAATATATCTTGCTCTGTGCCACAAATTATTAACCTCAACAGATCTTGGATTGTTGATTTGGAAGCGAAGTTCAACTGCAACATAAGGCGTAATAGGCTTGTCCAGATCGTACTTTAGAGTTAATTTACTTCGGGTATACCATTCAGGAATACTTCCTAACTCACTTGAATAAACATTTCTATATTCTGTTTGCAAGCGTTGACGAAAGGAGAGAGCAAATTGCTGAAATTTTTTCTTTAAAAGTACATCCAGTGTTATCCTGTGGCGAAAACTAATGGATTCATCAAGTTGAAATTTTTCTATGCTACGATAGGAGAGTGAAACTTTTATTAGATCAACAGGTTTGTAAAATAATCCCAGATCGGTATAGAAAAGATTGTTTCTGGTAAAATTTTCTTTCAATCGATATTCTTCCGTGAGTAAAATCCCGAATTTTTGTGTCAGCTTTTTTTCTACATTAAAGGTGCACCAAAGCCCCGCGTCATTTATCGTTTGGGCGAATGACTGGGATAGGATGCCTGTTGTAATAAGAATTAAAAAAACAATCTTTTTCATTTTAATATAAATAGAGTATATAATAAAATAATTTATTTTGGTTCGTTGTAATATACTCTGATGATGGCGGTGTCTTTTAGAAAATCGATTTTCCCGATGGAGATCCGGTTTATTTTAAGACCCATTCGATTTTCAAGATCGGTCATTAATTCGATTCTAAATTCTGGTTTTATCATTTCTATGTTTTCATATTGAATGTTTTTAGAAACTTCTTTTTTCATAAAAATACTACTTTCCAATGCAAATGTAAAAATGATAATAATCAAATTGATGAAAGATATTTCTATCCAATTTCCTTTGCTTAATGCTGTAATTAGGCCCATTGCAATAACTAAGAAAAGGTAGGTCATGTCTTTTGTAGAAATGCCTTCTGTTCGGTATCTTAGCATAGAAAAAACCGCAAAGAGACCAAATGCAGCACCCATACTCATATCCGATTTGTTTAAGATAAATGTGATAAGGAAAATGATGAGGTTGAATATAAAAAGGGTAAAAAAGTTCTCCCTGTTTTTATAAGCTGGAAAATAAATGAATCGGATAAGAATAAATACCGAAACAAGGTTTATTGCTAAGCGGATGAAAAATTTTGGACCTAATTTTTCGAATAGCGTAAAACCTGTAGAAATTGTTTCTTCAGTTAATTCTTGCAGAAGTACCATACAATGTTTTTTTTATTAAGGTTAGTTTTGGTTTAAAGTTGTTGTGTTTTACTTTTTCATATAAGCTAATAATTCCATAACAATACTTGCTGATGGAGCCTTCGCGAATGTGATACTTTTTCATTAATTTGATGAACGCTGATGTAATTGCTTTGTCCTGTTTCACTTCCGCAATTACTAAATTGTGAATAGTTTTATTTTGTTCGTTGTTTTTAAAAGTTAGATTCAAATCAATGGTTACGCGTTCAGGAGAAAGTTTATTTACAAAGGTTATTCTTGAATAATTTACCCAGATCTTAGCCTCTAAATTGCTCGATTTTAAAGGTGTTTTATCAGTCAATAATTCCTCAGCATTTTCTTTAATTGTACCATCAATCTCTTTTTGTTTGACTCTGTCTTTTATGGTTCTTCCTTTATTGTTTTTGAATTTAACCTCAAAAAAATGCAATTCAGATTCAACATATTTTCTGAATCTGATTTTAAAACGACTTGCTTTTCCTCTGTGATGACAGTGGTATAAGTCGAAATTTTTTGTGTCGAAATACAGCGATTCATATCTGCTTAATCTGTTGCCGTTAACTTCCAGAATGCTGTAATCTTCTTTTAATTGATCTAATAGCTCATGCAGTTGTTCGTACTTAAAAATAAATTTCGTGTCCGTTCTGTCCATTAGTTTTACTCTGTCCATTTCCTTAAGGTTGATGGGAGTAAACTCATTTAATATGCTACTTAATTCTGTCACAATTAATATTCGTAATTATATTTTTTAACAGCGATGATTTCTCCATTTGCATCGGTTGTTTTTTTCTCCGTTTTCAAACCGTTTTTGTCATAAGCATAAATTGATTTTTTGATCATTTTACCTTTTTCATCAGTCGTAATTTCATAAGATCTATAGCCTTTGAGATTATATCCGAATTGTGTTTTTTCAATTACTTTACCCTTTTCGTCGTAAACTGTTTCACTTATTTTGTCTTTATTTATATTGTATTCTGTTACCGTTTTCTTTTGCACATTCCCCTTTTCATCAAAGATGACATCTTCGGTGTTGTCATTGTTCTTATTGTATTTGTGACTTTCCTTCTTTTTAAAACTACCATCTTTGTTATATTCGAATTCTTCCAAAATATTTCCGGATTTATCAAATTTTTGATACGAATCCGTACGTGTTTTTTCTTTACCGTCAATTGATTCAGAAACAATGGTAGTGCTTGATTTGATCTTAAATTTTTTTACTTCCTTTTTATTTTGTGAAAATACATTCACAGATAAAAGAGCTAAAAATAGAATAAAGACCGATATCGAATATTTCATAATAAGAAATGCAGGTTAATTATTAATTGAATATTTCCAGTGTACCGAAATCAACTGTTTGTTTTTTATCGGTTATTTCTCCTGATTTGAAGATAGCAGTTTCTGGAGCATTTATATTACCTGCAAGATATGCTGCTTTGTCTTTTGAATAAACAAAGATTTTATAATTTCCAGTGCGTAAATATTTAAATTCAAAAACGCCATCAGGTCCGGTAGAGGTTTTGTCGCCATAGGTTGCGTCATTTCCATAAACAATAAATACATCCACATCGCCACCGTAATAAGTTGAATTTACGACCGTAAAAGTTGAATTGTAATTCGTCACATGTACTTTCCCTGTAATGGTTGAATCTCCACCCTGACCTTCCGGTTTTTCACAAGAAATAAGAATCGTTGCTATCGAAAGAATTAAAATTGAAGCTATTTTTTTCATAGTAATTTACATTGTTAAAATTATATTATCGGAAAGTTAAATAATTTAATTGGTTGTTTGTTTTTTATTGTGAATAATATTTTAATTAATTTGATTTTGCTCTTATTAGTTTAATTGTTTTGCTAAAGTCTTTCGTTTTAAGTTCAATAAAATATAAACCTTGAGAGATGGATAAATTGTTTGTGTTAAAATTTAAAGAATGGCTCCCTTCCATCTGAAAGGATTCAGGAGAAACGATTTCAGCAACTTCTTGGCCCAGAATAGAATATAATTTTATGCTAACCTGCATGCTTTCAGGAATCTGATAATTAATGGTGACGATGTCGTTAAAAGGGTTGGGATAAACATCCATACCGGGTTCCAGAAAGTCAAAATGTGCTTTAAACAAGTCGTCTGAAGAAATATTCAGCGTTATTTCGGCAGAAGAGTCATTTGTGGCAATGTTATTATTTGCTTCCCAATACTTGAATTCATAACCGGGGTTAGCAATTGCAGTGATCGTTACCGGCACACCGTCAAAATATACACCTGACCAAGGCAGCGTTTCCGGTGTAATCGTACTGATCTTTATTTTTCCTGCACCATCAGGAGTAACGTCTAATAAAACATCAACTTGTTTTGCGAGTAAAAATTGGTTTTGTATCTGATTACGAACGAAATTAATTCTGTCGTTTGCAAACACCATCATTGTATCAATTTCGTTTTCCCATTCAGTTATATTGCTTGACGGACCAATCAGTCCTCCCCAAAAACTTCCGCCCCAGCGATCAAAATGTCTTGCCATTTCAGGTAACATTTCATCATGTATTTCATCCACATTTTGTTGCATTGTGCTTGGAAGAAAAATAGTATTCATCAAATCCGCGTAACGATCAACAAAATAATTTTTGAATTCTGTGTTTTCAAGAAGTCCGGCAAGCATTGTGGAATGAGGGTTTGCAGTTATAGGGTGAATTGCTACATCCAAGAAGTCGGTATTTACTGATCCACCCAATGCAGATCCAAATCCGAGTGATAAGTCAGTATCCCATAAAACATAACGCCATTTTCCAACAGGATTAGTTGGTCGCCAGAACTTGATATTATTCGTATAACTACCCAACCAGTCGATGTTTAAAATATAGGTTTCGGTAATAAAATAATCGCAAAAATTATCAATGTCCAACATACTTTTCGCAGTATTATAATTTGCAGCATCCGACATGTCGTTTGATCCTATGTAATTCGACATATTTAAAAATGCAGTATTGCTACCTTCGATAATACTTCCATCAAATTGCAGAAAATCAATTTTATCTGCAGGCACACCACTGTTATTTTCAATGTAATCTTTGTCTTGTTTTTCACGAAGTTCATAAACACCCCAATACTTACCATTAATAAAAAGCACACAGGGTCTGCCATCCATAATATCCAGTTTTGTACTTTTTTGAGCATTTTTTTGATTGAATCGGTCGCGCATGTGTGCTTTATTCCAATCCGATCCTGCATTTCGAATATTAAAAGATTTATATTTTGTAATAGTTGGTTTGTCTGGAAACAAAGGATAATCAATTGTTTCTCCCTTGTAGTTTTCTTTTGTTTTTACAGTAAATCCACGTTGAGGCCATGCTTTGGAATAGTTTCCCTGTATGGCAATAGAGGAAGGTGTTTCAAAGCCGAGATTACCTTCTGTATCGAAGTATTCTATGTTTGCAGGTCGTTCCCATCCCTGCCAGAAATTAGAGCCTTGAAAAGGGACATTCACGGTATCTGCATTGGGTCCGAAAACATAAATTCCATAATTATAATCAAATAAATTATACGGATCACTGGTTAATGAAACTACAGGAAGAGCAATATTTTCATTGATGAAATAAGAGTTTGTAATAATCTCACTCGGCAATTCCAAAGGATTGGTTGAATATGTTCGCGCTCTTACAACTGTTGTAGTGTCAATATTTATTGGTAAAGTATACAAAGCACTTGATTGATCAGGATCTTTTCCATCTAGCGTATATCTTGCAAGTCCTGTTGAAGAATTTATAGAAAGAGTTTGAGTCGAATTATAAAATCCTGCATTCAAAGAAAAAGCCGGTTTACTTAAATAGTTGGTATAAAAAGCAGAAGTATTATTGGTTGTATCGGGAGTTGGGCTTTCAAAGTAATACCAATTGTTGGAACCATTTGGTCTTCTTCCGAAAGTATTATTCAATTGCATATTCCCGATGGAGTGTTGGTCAACAATATTTCCAGCGGGGTCAGATAAAATTAAGTTTTGTCCCGTACTGTTTAAGTTAAAATTGGTATGAAGTTTAACGGTTGCAGAGAAAGGGTAATAAGTTACAAGCGTATCATTTACTCCTATAAGAAAATATGGAATCGATGTTAAGTCATCCGTTCCACCGGAAAAATTATGTGTTTGGATGCTAAAAACATTTGTTCCCGGTTTAATAGCTGAATCTATTACTTCAGGGGAAACGAAATAGGCGGCAGAAAAATTTCCTGTAGCATATACTGTTGCCTCGTGTTCGTCATATGCCCAAGTGTTGAAGTTCGGATGATCTCCGTATACACCAATATTAGCGCGTGCTATTTCAACGCCATTTAAATACGCTACAAATCCATCATCGTAATCCAGAAATAATAATGCGGTCGGAATTTTACTTGTATCAGCAATGTTAAAAGTTGTCCGCATAAAAATAGAACTTATTGGTGGAGTAATGGTGCTATCATCACCATCGCCATATCCTATGCCGCCCGCCCCACTCATCCATGTAACATCGTTAAAAGTAATATCTCTCCATGTTGGAGGCGGATTGCTTGTTCCTAAAAAATATTTCCAAGAAAGTTGAGGGTAAACAGGCACTTCCCAATGATCAAAATAAGCTTTACGATTTTTTTTAGAGCAAAAAACAGTGAGGTAATCGTTAGGCTTTACGGTGATGCTTGGGAAAGTCCAGGATTTTAGTGTTCCGTTTTCATCGGAAGTAATTGTATAACCATTCATATTTACAGCTGTTGCGGAAGTATTATAAAATTCAATCCAATCTTCCTGATCACCATCTTCATCCAAATAACTAGAAACACTGGCACTGGATACTTCATTTATTAGTATTTGTGCGTTCGATGAAAAAGTACAAATAAGAATAATATATATAAGATAAGTGGAGTAACGTTTAAACATGTTTTCGCTTTAAAAGGTAAAATTAACATTATTATTTACACGATGAAAAGCGTAGTATTATTTTACAATAACTAATTGTTTAAAGAATTTTTGATTGATATTTATTAAATACACACCCGATTTCAGATGTGAAAGATTAATTTTTTCTTCGTTCTTACTTGAAATTTGTTTGAACAATATTTCTCCCAATGAATTATAGATCCGTATTTCGTTTTCTTTTTCATCGGAAGGATATACTATCGTGATATTATCTTTTGCTGGGTTTGGATAAATCAGTAAGTTCTTTGATTGTGTTTCATTTTCTGAAATGCCGCTGATACAATTCCATGAATTAAAAGTTGGGTAAAGCGGTGTGAAATTCCCTGTTCCATTAGCGCATCTTGCTAACGCAACATCAGCCGTCTGCGCTCCGAACGTAACACTGTCAAAAACAACACCGGTTGAATTACTCAACATTAATTCTTCTCCGCTGGCCGATAACTTGAAGTTGGAATGAACATAAGCCGCAGATGTCGGATTTTCATCAGCCCATATTATTAGATAACCATTTGCAGGAATAACAGTATTTGCAGGGATTGCAAATTTTGTCGGGTTCGAGAAGTTATCTGAAAGGTATAATCCAAAAAGATCGAGTGCTGTTGATGTTAAATTGTGTAATTCAATCCAATCCTGATATTGACCAGATTCATTTGTATTCATGGATACATTACTCGCTAAGAACTCATTAATCACAACTTCGCCTACTGATGCTGTTGCTACACTTGCTTGTAACAGATAAAATTCATGTTCAGCTCTTTCCGGAGAAAATATTCCTGCAGTATTATTTTCGGCATAAATATAATAGTGTGCCTGAGCAGAAGATATAATAAAGGAAGCACCATAAACATTATCTCCGGACGCGCCATCGTTATGTAATCCATCATCATACATGAGTGTGAGGGTAAATTTATCTTGACTATTCAATCGGTAGCCCAAATAAACGCCATTTGTATTTGTGTTGATGACATTTGCTGAAATGGTTACATTGCTGTTAATAAGTGGAGAAAGAATGTTTGGTGTAATCGCAGTAATGGTAGGTTGAATTGCTGTAAAATCGGGGAGAGTTGATAAATATGTTTGACGTGCCGACATTAAATTACTGATTCCCGGAATGGTGTTGCTGCCCGAAATGACATTTGCTGTCATTCCGTTTTGGAAATTTGTATAGCTGAAAAATTTATTAGCATCGGATTGAACCGCAGTATCGATTGCTGTTTGCAATGTTACTGCCGTAGTTTGATATAAATTGCTGACAAATATTTCGTTATTAATAGTACGCATGTGAGCAAAATACATTCTTTTATACATGGCATTGTTCATTACATCGTTGATCAATGGCCAATATGGATCTGTTGAATGAATCACTGGCGAGAGTTGTTCCATGTTCGTTACGCTGAGTGTTCCCATGCTTGTGTATCCGGCACCAACATAAGGAAATCCTCCGAATGACATATTTAAATCCCATACTACGGGATTGAATCTAAATGTATTGTCTTTGTATAAATAATAATTTTGGCAAAAGGCACCCGTATAACTATCCAAATTTACTAATTCATTGTTGAATGCTAACATCCACATCACTCTGTCCATATCCATAATAGAGCCAATGCTTGCCGGGATATTTGTAACTGTATCACATAGTTTAACCAATTCGTTCCAGCCGGAGTTTGATTTTATTTCATAGAAATTAAAATACGCCGTGCTGTCACCTGTTGTGATGTATTTCAAATTACATTTTGTTGTCGGACCAGGATTCACTATTGGATTACATTTAATGAATGTGTTTTGTGAAGAGTAAAATTTTGACGAGCAAAAATCTTTTCCAATGTTTTCGGTGTTAGAATATAATCCAATATAGGTTCCATTAATATATACTTGTGAAAAATTGGACTCCGGGCAATCCATATAATTATTCAATATGCTATATGCCAAAACCTCTCTTATCATGGAAGGATCCGAGTAGCCGTTTCCTAATTTAATATCCTTGATACCCAAATATGATTGATTCTTAAATTCATCAATAGCAATGTGTAACGGATTTTTTAAATTGGATGGATTATAAGAACTGTTCCCTTTGTATTTCACCCCAACACTATCCAGGGCTAGTCCATTTATTTTTATAGAATCAGATAGTAAATAACCTTCAGAACCTGATTTGGCTGTATCCATGCGGTAATCCCAATCGGTTATCGAAAAAAATAATTCTATTTTTTGAATTGTGCTTATATTGTAAAAAGGACTTTGTGCTTTACTTTTTTGTGCAAATGAAAGTAAAACAAGTAAAACAGAAAAGTAAACACAATTTTTTTTAATACGCATAATGTTTTATTGAATGACCCATTTAGTTGTTGAGATATTATTTTCGCTCGCACGAACAATTATAAAATAGATTCCTTTCTTTAAATCATTTTTCTCTATCGTTAAACTAGTTTCATTTATATTTGAATACGAGCGAACGATACTGCCTAGCGTGTTTACAATTGAAATAGTTCGAATATCGTTATTCTCAAATTCCAAAACACTGAAGTCGTTTGTTGGATTAGGATATAAATTAACATTTTCTGTTGTTGCCCTTTCAGCAATTCCTACATTCAGACAATCCATGCATTCTGAAAAGCAAACAACATTCAGAACCGTATCTTTGGGGATTTGGAAGTCCCGATTTCCTGACGAAGCACAAATTGCGGGAACGGTTTCATATCCTACCGATGTATTACCATTAATATATTTGAATTGTGCGCTGGTAATTAATGTATCAATGTATACGATTAATTCTTCAATCGTATCATTCAAACTGTATAGAATACTACTAGTTGTGTTCCATCCCTGAAAACTACCGCCAACATGTGTTCCAGAGGGGTCGATAAGTCCAGCGTTTCTCATATCAACTTTTAATCTTAACAAATGATACCCTTTCGGAGCATTTTGTGAAAATCGGATTGCGCCAACAAAAGAAGTATCATTTGAAAGTGAGTCAACGTAAATCCAACGGTTGTCGTCAAAATTGTATCCTACACGTGATTCAATAGGAACAAATTCTGCTTCATAAAACTGATCGCCATTCACGAATTTATATTCGTATTTTGCAAACGCAGGAATATCTACAACAATACTATAAATATTTGTGTCTGCAGTTTCCTGAGCAAGTGGCGTGGTGTTTGGCATCCAATCTCCCCCTGCAAAACCAGCAATAGTTTGAAAATCACCGGAAATATGCATTCCAAATGTACTGATCGTTAGCCCCGTCATGTCAACAGCAAATTTTACTTTTTTTGCAAACCCAATCGATTGGAGTGATAACAATACAGCTATTAATATGATTTTTTTCATGAGCGTGAAAATTTCTTTATTATTTAATTAATGAAATTCTTTTTGAAACAGAACCGCCTGTTTCACTTGTTATTTTGATGATGTATACGCCATTTTCATATGCAGATAAATCAATAGAGGATACATTTTTTTCAGTCGAAACTAATTTTCCAACAAGATCAAATATATGAACCTCATAATTTATTCCAACTAAAATGGAAGCATCGATAGTTACAATGCCGTTTGTCGGATTGGGATAAATAATAATTCCATCCGCTAAATTGTTTTCAGACACGCCCGTTACAAAAGAGAAATTAAATCCGTCAGAATAAACTTTTACACAACCATTGATATCAGTTGTTCGCACAACATAAATACCACTAACAGTTGCATTGTATGTTTGATTTGTTGCTCCCGAAATTAGTGCTCCATTCAAATACCACTGATAGGTTGTTGCAGCAGAGGATGTTAAAATATTGCCTGCAGCTGAAATTGTTGGTGTAGCAGGTGCTGCGTTGTTAATATAGCAGTCGGTATATCTAAATGCTTTAGCGCAACCGCCTGTAAGTGTCTTCGACCAAAGCAATGTGCCCGTCGGGCTAAATTCTTTAAGATATCCCGAAACCCCCATTGATAATAATGTATTACCATTAGGAAGTTGCTGTGATCCACCTTCGTTGGTATTTAAACCTCCGGAAGCCTGACGAAATGAATAAGTTGAAGGTGTGTATGCCGAACCAAGTGTTAATGAATAATTATAACCAGAAACAGGTGGGGTAAAAACGTCGACACAGGATGCTGTTCCAGAAATACCTTTGTTGTTATACCCAACTAAAGATCCTGCATTAGGAGATCCTTCAGGAACCCAATGGGCATCATGAACAACATTGAATATTGTTGTTCCGGTCGCTCCATATGCCGCAGGATTTCCCCAGCGATATAAAATGTCTCCACCTTTTCCCGAATTTCCTCCGGTATGGCTTGCTGCTTCTGCTGTTGATGTGCTGTGGTCAATCACATAAAGTTCATTCAAATTGTGAGAGGTAAAAGTAACCTGATCTAAAATTGGATTATAGTTAACTCCATTCATATGTAACCAATCTTTTTGAGCACCATAATTAATGTTTAAAAGTTCTGGGTGGTTAACAATTGATGTTTGGTAGTTTGCTGCTGAAGCATTTGTGTTTTGCACCAGGTGATCCCAGGCATGCCATTCCCAAACAATTGTTCCAGTTGTTGCACCTGTTGGCTGAACTTCAATGATCTTATCTGGCCACATTATTCCGCTGAATGCACTGCAACCTGCAGCAGCAACTTCGGCCGCAGATTTTAATTCATAAGCGATGAGCAGTACGTTTCCATTGGGCATCGGACAAATGTCATGGTGTGTGACGTAGGTTGTTGTTGAATATACGAAGTCCCATAACAATGTTCCAGCATAATCTATTTTTTGAACTTGTCCCGAAATTGGTCCTCCCATAAAGGTGGGGCTAGGATTCGTAACAGATCTCCAAAGATAACCTCCAGGCATCAAATAAGAAGAATAGCACGTCGGATCTCCAGTGTGTGTCCATGTATGATAAACAACACTGTTTGTGTCTATAAGTTGTGTTGTGGTACTGTTTTTAATACTATAAAGCGTATACCCGGGTGATTGTTGAGCAGCAGCCGTTGCGAAAATAAAAAAGCTGATAAGCATCAAGAGCTTTGTTGTTAAATTTAGATTTTTCATAGGTTAAATTATTTTTATCAAATATCGATTTAATAGAAATGATTGACAAGAAATAACGGTGTAGGTTTAATTTCTTGCGGTGAAAAGATTTACTTTTTAAAAATGGCAAAAAAATCGGCTTCATAACTACTGCCGATAGGGATTTCTTTCCCTTCTATGAAAATCACTTTCCTCCTCACATTTTCTACTTTACTGAAAGGTATAATGAACGATCGGTGAACCCTGATGAATTGAGTAGTAGGTAATTTTTCCATAATACCCTTCATTGTCATACGGGCAACTATAGGTTTGATTTTTTTGGCAATGTGTATCTTTAAATAATCATCCAATCCTTCAATAAATAATATATCATTTATTGCAATTTTAACAAGGCTATAATCTGCCCTTACAAATAGATAGTTTTCCTGATTTTTTTCCAACATTATAGGTGTTGAATAAATATCGTTTGCCTTATTTACAGCCTGTAAAAAACGTTCATATGTATAGGGTTTTAAAAGATAATCAATTGCATTTAAGTTAAATCCCTCTACAGCAAATTCGCTGTATGCAGTTGTGAAAATAACCATTGTGTGTTGTTCAATGGATTTGTAGAGTTCTATCCCCGAAATGGAAGGCATATTTATATCTAGAAAAAGGAGATCCGTAGGAAATTTACGAAGATGCTTCATTGCTTCATTCGGTTTTAAAAATGTTTTTTCTAGTGCGATAAGTCCTGTTCGTTCACAAAAATTTTCAATGATTTTTAATGCCGGAATCTCATCGTCTATTGCGATCGCTTTTATCATTATAAATTTAATGTAAGTGAAACCGAATATTCTTTTTCTGTATCATTAATCTCAAGCGAATGCTTTGCAGGATAAATATGTTGCAATCTGTTTTTTGTATTCTCTACACCAAGTCCACTTTTTAAATCTTCACTCTTTTGAATATATACTTTATTGTTTTTAACCTGCAAAAATAATTCTGATTCTTTAATATTAATTGTAATCTTTATTACAGAGTTATCTTCCGCATTCACTCCATGTTTGTATGCATTTTCTATAAAGGGAATCAGTATTAATGGTGCAATCATTTTATTTTTCGGTTCTCCGGTAATAATACATTCAAACTGGATGGTGCTTCCAAAGCGTATTTGCTGTAATTCGATGTAATTGCGGATGTATTCAATCTCTTTTTCAAGATTTACAAATTGATTAGAACTTTCACTTAGCACATATCGCATCATGGTCGACAGTTTTACAATAGATGCTGCAACATCATCCGATTTAATTACTGCCATAGAATAAATACTATTTAAAGTATTAAACAAAAAGTGAGGATTGATCTGTGCTTTTAAATAGGATAATTCAGCATCCAGTTTTT
>CANIFU010000031.1 GCA_947466965.1 Bacteroidota bacterium | reverse complement strand
CTACGGATGTATGAGTTCAGTAAAGTCGGTTTCAGTGACAGTACTTCTTCTTTCACAGACAATGGAATCGAATCACGATCTAAGGCCTGAGAGATCTGGTTTTTATCAAAATCAGTATCGAGCACAAAGGGATTCAATACATAAGATACTTTGTTTCCAAGCAATCCTTTTTTAATTTTATACTCCAACGTGGGTGATTGAATGTTTCCAAAAAGATTAGCGTACCAACGCATCCTGACCTTGATGCGATTTTTTTCGCCTTCTACATTATCGAAATAATTGGTCATTCCCAAAGTATCGAAATAGATATTATTGATTGTACGCTTGTGAAAGATCTCGGTGAAACAAGCCGGATGAAATTTGATCAGCTGTGCCACATCTGTTTGAGAATAATCGGTGATCAAAAATTTACGCTCAAAGCGCAAGGGTTCCGATTGAATTAAGGACATCTTTATTTTTGAATAAAATGGATCGATTAAAAATCACGGGTATTGTCCATAAAACTGATGGAAACAGAAGGGTGCATGTTTTTAAGTTCCGCCTTCGCTAACTCTAATTTTTCAAAATCATCAAATTCAACAAAGAAGGATGCTTCCATGGCAGATGCCGTTTCATCGGTACGTTTTAACTTAATGCTGGAACAGTACTTTTTTAATAATTCAACAATCCGTTTCAAATCGACCGCCTGCGGCTGATTCGAGCTGATGGTCAAATATAAATTCTGACCTTCGGCATTCTTCTGATAGCGGTTTACAAACCAGATAACAGCAATAAAACCGACAAAGGCGATAACAGTCAATAAAGTAAGGTTTGCTCCACAACCCAAACCAATCGCAATGGTTAAAAACAAGTAGGTCAACTCTTCCGGTTCTTTAATAGCCGCACGAAAACGCACGATAGAGAGAGCACCAACCAGGCCTAAAGACAAGGCTAAGGACGTTTTAACAACAGAAATAATGAACATGGTCGTGATCGCTAGGACTATGAAATTTTTAGCGAAGGATTTACGGTTCGACAAGGCATTCCCGTAACGCACATAAAATTTCCCTAAAATAAATGCAAGGACTGCACAAACTATAAAACTGAATATAAAACCAGGAATGGCTTTAGGTGAAAAGCCAGAAAGGTTGTCGACTAAAAACGTTTTCAAATCACTCATTTGCAGCTAATTAATATTTTTTCACAAAATTAAGCATTTTTCCCAATGGTTAATAGAAATACTTTTCCTATACATTAATAAACAATTACCATTTTACCATCTAATACTTAACCAATAATTGAACTGCTTCAAAGTTAAAGTCGATCTATACTTTCCTATTTTATGATACGAGCGAATTGAATAAAATAATCCTGCTGTTGTTTTACGAAAAGCATTAAACTTATTTTCAGCGACTTTTAATATCCAAATTAGTCGCGAAAAATATTTCAAAAGAGTATAAACTGGAATTAGAAACAAAGGATAATGTAACATCACAATATAAATATCGTTTCGCATTGAATTAAATAAAAATCGATTCATCCATTCACGAGAACGAGCGCCAGGTTCATAATTATGAAACACTGGAATAAGTGGCAAAAAAATCATTTTTTTGCCTTGCAAAATCAGTCTCATAACAACTTCTGTTTCTTCACCATATGAATGAAAAAACGGTAAAAATCCACCAATTTCTTCAAACGATTTTCTCCTAAAAGCACATGCGCATGCCACAAATTCACCTATGGCATCGCCATTATTTTTTTTTATCCGCAAACTTAACAACTCTTTGTTGGGCTCCTTAACATCAAACATCCAACCATCGCATTCATATGTATCAGCTTCTGAAACAAACTTCTCTAGAGCTGTATCGTTCATAAACCATGCATCATCATCTAGGAAAAACAAAAAATCGGCCGTAGATTGTTTCGCTGCATGATTTCTTGCATACGCTTGTCCTCTATTTTCATCCAACTTTATGTACTTGAATCTATGACCTTCTTTTGATATGATTGTCTCAATATCTACACTTCCATTATCATCAATAAATACAACCTGGAAATGCTGATAGGTTTGTTTATTTATTTCTTCAATAAATTTTACAACATCATCATATCGATTATATGTAGGAACAATTATATCAATCATTGAATAAAATTTAATCGCTTTTATTTGAATCTTTTAAATCATTCAACATACTGTGAAGTAGTTTAGGTATAGGATCTGTTTTATAAATATTCATTGCTTTGTTAAATGCATTTTCGCCCATTTTTGCCCAATCATCTTTTTTCTGCCACGCTCTTTCAAGCGCATTGTCAAAAGAATAATAGGTGGCCCCCTGAGAAATAAAGCCCGTTAATTCATCTTCAACAATTTCCCTAACGCCTCCCACATCTGTAGCTACAAGTGTTCGTCCACACAACATTGCTTCCATCATGGCCAGAGGCATTCCTTCTATAAAAGAAGGCATTAAAAGTATATGATTTTTAGCCCAAATATCTGTTCTAATATCTTTTACGTGCCCTTTGATAAATACCTTGTCGGACAGCCCAAAAAATTCAATTAGCTCTTTGCACAAGGCTAGGTCAACTCCCGTTCCATAAATATTAAGTACCCATTTTCTATTCCTCCATTTTTCCGAATTCAAAATTTGCAACAATAACGATTGTCCTTTAACGGCAAACTGTATTGTTCCTACACAAGCCATTTGAATGATATCCGACTCGAGATAATCAAGAACCCCGAACACATCCATATTTATAGGATTATGCACAATATCACTGTTTTTAAAATTAAATGCAATTTGGCGTTCTGCTTGTTGTCTGAGTTTATCTGCAACAAAAAATATTTTTTTTGCTTTCTCTGAGACATTTCGAACTGCACTAATTTTGCCGTAATTCAAGCTATAAGTATCATTATTAGAATGAACAACAATATAAAATGGGATATTCACTTTTAATAAAAATGCTCTCAAAGAATCAATTTCTAAATCACAAAATGCCCCAGTGTTAACAAATAAAAAATCAGGGTTTTCCTTTTTAACAAACTGATGCAACTGTTTTTCAGCTGCAAAAAGCTGTGTTAATTTACCTTTTATCTTTCCACTTAGATCAGAAAAGCTTATTCGTGATCGAAAATAAACTTTAGCGCCCAGCTTTTCAATTTTTGTAATTTTATCAGGTACTTCATCCCAATCAAAAACGCAAACAGAAACTTCTATCTTTTCTTTCAGAGCAACTTTCCCTAATGAAAACCAAAGTTCTTCACTACCACCCCAAGGCATTGAAGCCATAGAAGAAATAATTCCTATTTTCATTTTGCTTTTAATTTTTCAATTTTTTCTACTAATATACCTTGTTTTTCTTGCAAGACATGCTCATTAGATAAATTACCCTTCTGCAATTTCAAAGCATTCAGAAACTTTTGATTTTTTCTAATTCGAGAGGATAAAAAGTATTTTGCCAATGGTTTAGAAAGGAAACTTGGTAAATGTGTTTTTTTCTTAATGACCATTTCTAAAAACTCAACATCATGTAAATAATGATAACAGTTTTGGGGATTGTAATTCATTAATAAAGATTCACACCAATCCTGCCATTTAAAAAAATTAATATGTGGATAAAAATTAACAGCTAACCATGGAATGCGATAGGAATCTGCAACAATTGCTCCATGCATTGCCTCACAAAACACTTTCTCGGAGCTCACAATCTCGGAAAGCACTAGATTTATATCCTTTCGAACATCAATCAAATGAATACCTATCTCTTCGCACAATGATGACCATTCATTGTAAAAATCAAGGCTTTTATGATGTAATATTAATGAATACTTATACTTTGGAAATTTGACTTCAGGAAAATAAAAGCATGGCAATAATACTGCTCCATCGGTAACGGCTTTATCTGGCGATAAATTTAACGCCTTAGCCGTTTTAGGACCTCTAACACAAACTACATCATAATTATTATCAATTATAGGTGCTGCACCATATGAACTATCATCTCCAGCAGCATAACCAGAGGAAAAAACAATTTTCTTTCCTGCACTTTTTTTTAGCCCCAAAATAGAACCTATTCCAAGAAACTGTACTGAAGGATCATTGTCAAAAAATGTTTCACCTAAAAAATGATGGAAAATTAAGGGATTTAAAGCGTCACCAAAATTTTTTCCTTCGTGAAAAGTTAACTTCATCGGTTCAACTTTTAAAATGTTTATTATAAATATCTATCAGTTTAGCCTTATGGACTTCGGGGGAATGGTCATTCTTAATTCTTTCCAACGCTAAACAACCTTTTTCTTTAATAGAACTTGTTCCGTTCATAATGTCTGAAATTATTTTAACCAATCCGTTCTCTAAAACAGTTCTAAATTTAGCCCTTTTTTCCAAAGTATCCACATCAGCGTCTTTGTCTTGATTCAATGGAACATCAATAATCCAGCCTATTGCATTGTTGTTTATTTCTGGAAATGCTCGAATGTTTGTTGTTATAACGGGACAACCTGCTGATTGCGCCTCTATAACAGAATATCCATAAGTATCTCCCCAAGAAGGTAACAATCCAACATGCGATTTTTGCAATATTTCCAATACCCTACTATTTGATAATCCATTATAGCAAAAGATATTCTTGTGATGGTCTTCAATTGTTTTTTTTGCAAAATGATAATCCTCAATTGTTGTCTTTGAGGCATAATCTCCATAAACCAAATCACTAATAATATTGAGTTTCAAATTAGGAAACTGAGGGATTAACGCTTCAAAAGCAGAAAGCACTTCACGTCCTCCTTTTCTAAAAAAATCAGAGCCAACAATCGTAAAAACTACTTCCTTGTTCGAAATTTTTTTCTCTTCATATGATTGGATAAGCATTTTCTGAGGTGGATGCATAACTACCATTTTTTCCTTTATTGAGTTTAGCAAATGAGGAAAATTTTTTTGAAGATAGTCAACTTGCCTATCAAACGAACATTGTGAAAGAGCGATTATTTTTTTGCAATTGGGTTTCACCAGCTGCTTTACTCCACGTTTATACCAAAAACCGCTCGCCAATCCTAAACGCGGAAGGGTTGTTTCAAAAGTAACTATCCAAGAATTCTTTCCTAAGTTAATGCAATTAAAAAAATGGCATGGAGTTTTTTGATCTGTTATCGAATAAAAAAAACCTTTATAAAAAAGATTGTTTCCTTTTCCTGTTAACTTATGTTTTAGTTTATTTGCATAACAAAAAAAATCTTCAATATATTTAATCGAATCTTTTCCAAAAAGAGTAATGTTTCTTTTCTCAGGATAGGCTTCAGGATTATTGTTAATTATTTTCATTTCCCTACAAATAATTTTACCAATTTGAGCCGCCCCCAAAAAAAATAGTCAAAACAAAAAACCCAATTTTTAAGGCTTACATAAAAAGGATTGCAATCGCTTAAAAATATTTTCAAACCTTTCATCCTTTCCTTTTTAATAAAAATAGGGAAAATAACATTTTTAAGTACGAAACAGGTATATGACTTTGCAGTAAAAAAAACTTTGTTTTTTCTTACAAAATCAAGAGAAAATTGAGGTGTACCACCCTTCTTTACTGTATCATTATTTTCCCAATGGACAATTACGCCAATGTGATCCGCTAATGAAAAGCGAAATCCACCAGCATCCAAACGTAAAAGCAATTCGTAATCTTGATGTCTTATTAGCGTTTCATCAAATAAATTTTTTTTGAAGGTTACAGCGGACCCAAACAAAGAAGGTGTGGACATGTATCCATTGTTACAAAACAGGTAATTGCTTACTTTTTCCGATAAACCAATCCCCACAGGAGGCATAATCAAATCATCGTTGTTTGTAGTTTTGACTAAATTTTTACAATAAACAATATGATTTTCAGATTTTACCTTCTTGAATTGAACAATTGACTTTTCCAAATGCTCTGGCAACCATTCATCATCCGAATCAAGAAAAGCTATATAATCTCCTTTGGCATTTACAATACCTGTATTTCTTGCCGCTGAACCATTTTTATTGATTTCGTGACGAAAAAGCTTTATCCTATTATCATTAAATTTAATTACAATTTCTGAAAGTATTTCGAAATCTACTGAAGCATCATCTACGATGACAAGCTCAATATTATGGTAGGTTTGAACTAAAACACTAGTTATAGCTCTTTGTATAGTTAAGGATGAATTATGACAAGGAATAATAACGGAAACCAATTGTTACACTATTTTAAATTTACAATCCCATTCTATAATTTTAAACTAATAAATCGAATTTGAATTCATTAGTATTTTATGCAAATTTAATCAAAAAAGGCTTAAATGACAATTTAACCATTAATTGGAATTTAGCTATATATGAAGTGGTAAAATTATCCCCTTAAATTATTCAGCATCATGAAGGCTTTAAATCCAATTAGTTTAAAAAAGGCATTCAATATATTGGATTTGAAAGGGGAGTAATCCTTTTCAAAATATGTATCATAAAGATTTTTTGCTCTTTTCAAATCAAAAGAAGCTATCTTTTTGAGCTGAAGAAATAATTTTTGATAATAAAAGGCCTTTTCTATTTCAAAATAGTCGCTGCAATTATTTTTCAAATAGACCAAAATCGCAAAGCGGAGCTCAATATATTGTATCCAATTTTTATTCGGATTGCTTTGCGAAATTTGACCAGATTCCCTTTCTCGTATTGTAGTATAAGGTAAATTATCAAACAAAACGACTGTTTTGTTTTGTAACAATCTGAACATAAGATCTGTTTCTTGAGAACTTTTTAAATCCGTATTCCAACCACCAATATCTCTTACCGAGGATGTCAGAAAAAGATTTGCACAGGTATTACCAAGTTTTGTAACAAAAAGTGCTTTGAATGGGTCAGATTTCTCAAGAATAAATTCTTCAATGTTACCATTGATCCGTTGTTTGAAAAATGAAGCTGCAATAAAACCTGCTTGTTCATTTTGTAGTGAGTAAGTTACTTGATGTGCAATTTTTTCAGGGCTCAATAAATCATCAGCATCCAAAAACTGAATCCATTTTCCTTTTGCAGCTGTTATCCCCCTATTTCGCGCAGCAGGGGCTCCTTTCCTTGGCTCTTTCAAAACAATCACCTTACCGGGGAATTCGGTTGAATACTTTTGAAGAATATTCAAGGTTCCATCCGACGAATTATTATCAATGCAAATTATTTCCAGATCCTGATAATTTTGCCCAAGAACAGATTCAATGCATTCAGAAACATATTCCTGAACATTAAAACAAGGTATTATAACGGATACCAGCATCAGTTCTTTTTTAAAAAGGGTTGAATTTTATCTAGCAATGCTTTGTTAAAATACTGAACACCGTTTTGGTTCAGATGATGATGGTCATAAAAAAATGCTTTTGAGTCCAAGCTCATGAAATCATTAAAATTATAATATGCATTCGCTTTTCGTGATAAAAAATAATTATTAATCTCATTCATATTTTTAATGGACCTATAGTATTCACTTGTAATAGGGGCCTGTACCAAAATTATTTGCACATTTTTTCTGGATGCAACTGCAAGTATTCTTTCAAATGCATCTTTTTGACTTTCAAGAAATTCAATCTGCTTATCGTCAAACACCAAGCTGCTAGTATTTTCCAAGGATTTTTTTTGCACAAATCCACCTGAAATATACGCATCCTCATCATCCCCTGCATTATCTTTTATATTCTTCTTTCCATCTGCAAGTTTCTTTCCAATCGCATAAAAAAATGTATTCAACACCCAAAGATCCCGGCTTTTCAAAGCCATTTTAAACATCTCTGAATTCAGATCCGAATTTGCCATTATATCAAGCGTAGACTCTACGCCTTTGTTTGAAAAAACCGTTGGCGCAATCTCATAAACAATTAATTTTGGTTTAAAAGAATCAATGTACTTTCCCAAAAGGTATTCTGTTTGAATAGGTGTCTGGGCACTGGATGCTAAATTAAATACATTCCATCCTGCTTTTTTAAACTCGCGCGGGTCAATACCACGATAAGCATGTGAAGCACCCAGCACCAATATATCAACCCTTGACGCAGTATCAGCCTCGTTTAGGCGCGTGTACATATAACCATAATTTCCTGGCTTGTATTTGATATTGGGTAAAATACTTGGCGGTACAAATAGTCCCAATACAAAAAGGCATGCAATGTATAAAACAATGCCTATACTGGTAAATGCAAGTATCTTTTTAATGAATGTCAACATTAGAATTTGAAATATAGAAAATCAGCGTTATTGAAAGCACCAAAGATAAATATTATGAGGATCGTAATGAAATAGAGCGTTTTTCGCATAAACGGTTTGCTGATATTTGTTATCTGCAAGCCATGCTGTTTCGACCGCTGCAGCCACTCTACAGCAATTAAAACAATAATGAATCCAGTGGTTGTTTTATTGAATAATTTCGGGATACTTAAAAATGAAGAAGAAAACATCCGCGCAAAATAGTCAACAGCTTGCGAAATTGTATCTGACCTGAAAACAATAAATGTTAACATTACAACGATAAAGGTTATTGACATGTAAATGAATTCAGAGAAAGAAGGAAGCAACTTATCGTCTGCTATTTTATTTTTCTTACTTAAAGTTCCTCTGATAATTAAAGGAATATAATAACATCCGTGCAAAAATCCGAACAGGATAAATGTCCAGTTCGCCCCATGCCACAAACCAATAGTTGTAAAGTTGATAATGATAGCGAGTATCAATCCTACTTTTCCGTAATCTCTGAAAGCTATAGTTAGGGGAGTAAATACAAAATCCGTAAGCCATGTAGTTAATGAAATGTGCCATTTTCGCCAGAAACCAGCAATGTTTTGTGAGAAAAAAGGATAATCGAAGTTCTTGGTAATATTAAAGCCTAAAAGCTTTGCAAAACCAATTGCCATATCAGAGTAACCTGAGAAATCTGCATAAATCTGTATTGTATAATAAAATGCTCCTAACAACAAGCTACTTCCTGGAAGTTCATGATAATCATTGAAAATGAGCTTAGTAATTAAACCACAGTTATCTGCCACAACAAATTTTTTAAACAGCCCCCACAGGATTTGTCTGCAGCCGTCTACAGCCTGATCATAATCAAAATTCCTATTTTTTTCTAGTTGTGGAATAAGCGTAGAGGCCCTGTCAATAGGCCCAGATATCAAACTTGGGAAAAAGGCTACATAGGAAAAGAAAACGATTGGATTATGAGACGGTTCGATTTTTCCTTTATAGATATCCAAAAGGTAGCTGACAGTTCTGAACGTATAAAAGCTAATTCCTAATGGAAGAATAAGATTCATCGCATGCAGGTTCAGATCAATATTAAAGAATGAAAATGCGCTTACAAAGGAATCAACAAAGAAGTTCACATATTTAAAGAATACAAGCCCTCCCAAGCCCTGAACAAGGCCAATAAGAAGGAGTCCTTTTTTCTTTTTATCAGTTTTTGAATTCCAGATACCTAGTCCTAGATAATAATTCAGCAGAGAGCTTCCAATGAGTAAAGATAAAAAACGCCAATCCCACCATGCATAGAAAATATAACTACCAATAAGCAAGAGGATATTCTGAAAAGAGAGATTACGATTAGAAACAAACCAATAAAGAACAAAGAAAACAGAAAAAAAAATAAAGAATTCAACCGAATTGAAAATCATTATAGCTGCTTATTTTAAGTTTGTCCCTGCGTTTAAAACAATATTCAATCCATTGATCTGTTGTCCTGAATTTATTAAAAAAGCAACGGATTCTGCAGCTTCATCAGGAGTAAGGAGCTTTTTTAAAGGATGGTTTTCAACAATCTGCTCAATAACTCTTTCATCCATTCCTCCAGTAAGCTGAGTAAGCATAAGAGATGGAGATATTGAATTGGAAGTGATATTGAATTTAATATTTTCTGTAGCCCATACTTTAGTAAGTTGCTCAAGATAAGCTTTACTTGCAACATAAACAGAAGCACCTACGGGTGGAGTATTCAACAATGCTGATGTAAGTATAGTAACAATCTTACCGTATTTTTTTTTTCGGAAAAAGTTAATCGCAGCTTGTGTTATTTTTATTGTTGGGACAATATTGATTTTAAACTCATCCTCAAAAGCGTTTGGATTTGATTTGTGAAAATAGGTATCAATAAATTTACCTGAATAAGCATTATTGACAAGTACATCGATATTAAATTCAGCAATTTTTTCAGTCATTGCTTTAACTTCATTTTCATCCCTAAAATCACATTTTAAAGAAAAAGCATTAGGAAAATCTAATTCTATTTTTTTTGCATTTGACTCGGAATTGCAATATGTAAAATATACTTTATGAGCATTGCCAGAAGCAATCTTCCGTGTTATTGCTTCTCCGAGTCCCGATGCTCCTCCTGTTATAAAAATTATCATGTCAAGATCCCGATTTGAATTTTACCTTTTGCAACAACCTTTGATTCAGCATTCTTAAAATTAAACTTGAATTCAACTGCATTAACAGAATCAAATGTTTCTGTAACAACAGCATCAAAGCTTAATAAATCATCTAAATACACAGCATTTTTATAAACGATTTCCTGTGAGTGAATGATTACATTCTTTATCGGCAAACATTCTCCAATAAAATAGGAAACAAAGCCATTCAATATATTTCCGTGCATCACTTCACTTTTAAAACCTTTTTCGCGAGCAAAAGCAATATTAGAATGCAGTGGATTGCAATCTTTAAAAATATTCATGAACTGCGAATGAACTTCATGCGTCACACAAAATTCCAGATTATAATTATCCTCTTTATAAAAATGAAGCATGCAATCTATTTAGTAACTATACAATCAATCATTTCTTTTACATCCTTCCAACTTTGAATATCCTTGGAAGTAAAACGCAGTTTAAATTTTTTTTCAATCGCTACAATTAACTGAATATGTGTTAGTGAATCCCATCCATCAACATCTGCTGCTGTTGTCTGTTCTGACAAAACAATCGACTCATCATCCAAAACATCTATGAAGATGTCATTTACTTCCTTTAATATATCTAATCTTTGCATATTTATTGATCTTTCTTTGTAATAAAACAATCCCTATTTTCATATTCTAATGTATCCAACATCCAGAAGCCGTCAACATCCTTAAAGCCTAAATTTGAATAATGCTCTTTTACCATACCGTTTTTTTCTGTAGGAATGTACTCCCCTTTCAGGAATCGAAAACCTTTATCAATTGCATAATTAGCGATAGTATTCGTCACAAAGTTTTCCATCCCGCGTTTTAAAACTCTGCAACTCATGAACCAGGTATCGATAAATAATGTTTCAGTATTTTCTTTTTTAAGGATAATGACACAGATCAAACCATTGTCCCCAAATTTATCTTCCAGCGTAAATGCAAATGTAAAGAAATCTTCCGAGCCTGCAAACCTTTCAATATCCATTTCAGAGTACCGCATCGTGCGTAAATTGAACTGATTTGAACGATTAGAAAGCTCTGCTACACGTGGCGTATTGAATTTATTAAAATGCGACACGAGAGACACCATTTTTAAGCTTTTTAAAAAATCATTCTCATTAGTAAAGCTCTGCTGAATACTCATTCGCTCAGCATCTACCTGATATTGTTTTGTCCTGGCTGCGTCCTGATCAGAAAAAGTAACTGTTTCAAACAAATTCAATGTATACAGATATTCCAGATACTCTGCAGGATCCTCTGGTAACTCGGGAACCATTATTCCAGGAATATTTTCTCTAACAATATTGCGTTCAAATGGATTATCATCTATAAAAACCATTGAATCAAAGCCAATATTCAAAATGCTTTGTACTTTACGTATATTGTCAGGCTTGTTTTCCCAATTTGCAACAAAAACTGCAAAATCTTCGAGTCTTAAGATCATATCAGGATGTTTTTCAAAAGGCTCTTTAGCAACTGATTCGGTATTTTTACTACATACAGCCAGAATCACACCTCTGTTCTGAAGTTTTTTGATCCAGTACTGAAATTCCGTAAATGCCTTACCTATCCCCAAAGCTCCTATCTGAATATTCTCTATACCATCATCTCCAATTATACCTCCCCACATAGTATTGTCAAGATCTAGAATCAGACATTTTTTAAACTTGCCTGTCATTGCGAGGATTAGATCTACTGTTTTTGCAGCGATTTCTGGAACAATATCGATGCTCAAAACCATATCTGTATTTATATATACAGAAGGCTGAAAAAAGATGGATTTACCAAATTGGTTTTGAAGAGAGGAAAGATCAACTATGTGAAAATCGGGATTAATAGACGAATATGACATTAATTCATAATTCAGCTTTCTTTGTTGAAACAAAAAGGAAGCCTCGGTTTTATTCGCATAATTTCCAAATACAGAGTCGTTAATCTCAGTATAATTATAAAAAATTATTTTTTTTGATTTTAATCTAGAGCATAGCGAAGCATGAAGTATTTTAATAAGCTCCATCTGAGTAACGGCCAATTGACTATAATCTTCAGGTTTTAACTTATTATATTTAGCAAGAAGCTTATGGGAAGAATAAAAAATAATTACGACATCCGGATTAAATTTAAACAGATCTGAGTCTTCATCAAAAATCTGATTTTCTATCTGATTAAAATCAGCTTCCCACACTTCCAAGTTATACATGTGTTCATAACCGGTACCGCGCAATGCCTTAACTAGAAACTGCGTAGCAGTATCTCCGAGCACTGCAACTTTCACTTTCTTGAAATCTGTAAAATCTTTTTTCAGATTCTTTTTTAATTCGTTAAAGGTTAACATATTATTCTATATTTTTTATTTTCTACATTTTATAAATCAAATTTTTCTTTTAAAAGTATAAAACGTTTCTCTATAAATTGATATGAAATATGAGATATTAAAATTGTTAAAATAATTGAAACACTCATTAATACATATGCATGTATTTGGATATCTAGCTTGTCGATAAAAAGTTTTAAAAAGTACGGAATGAACTTATGATATAAATAAAGGCCATAACTAATCTGTCCGAAATACTTTAAAATTTTCAAATCAAGAACTTTTCCGAATGCTCCCTTAAAACCAACATTACAGCCAAAAACTAATACTGCTGAAAGAATTAAAACAAGAAAACTATTACTATTAGCATTAGCAATATCAAATCTATTTAATAAATAATATGTTAGAAGTAATAGTATAATTAGAAAAATAAAAAACGTTACGTATGTTTTTATCTGCTCTAAATAATTTTGCTTTAATAAATAAGCAAGCATTGCTCCAGTACCCAATGTATCGAAGTGACTTACCGTTAACATGTTATAATTAATGTGAGTCGTAACGATTTTATAAGTCAAACTAGTGAGAATAAATAACAGAATGAGTATCCATTCTTTTTTTCTTGGAAAAAACAATAGAAGCAAAGGCCAAACCAAATAAAATTGCTCTTCAACAGCCAATGTCCATAAATGATTTAACTGAATACCACGCATATCTTTCATATAAAATAAGATATTTGTTGTATACGTATAATAATAAATTCCTTCGCCAGCTTTCCACACATAAAAACCAAAGGTACTGAGTACAGTAAAAAAAAATAATACTAAATAATAAATAGGGAACAAACGCAAGGCCCTTTTTATAATAAAATTCTTAATCAGCTTTAATCTATTAGAATTTGATTCTTTTTGCTCTAGAAGGATTGCTGTAATTAAAAATCCAGAGATTGTAAAAAATATTTGTACACCATATTTTCCAAATACAAAGGTACCCATACCGAAGGCCGGTATATAATGGTAGAAAATAACTAAAAAAGCGGCAACAGCTCTGAGTGCATCAAGCTGAGAAATGTATTTTATGCGATGACTCATTATTCCTTAGTGCTAGCTTTGGTTATTTGATAAATTTTTCAAAAAAATTAAAATATTTGCACTACTTAAAATGTGCCAAAAAAGCTACTGAATTATTAATATCTTTAGCCACTTCCTTTAGTTGACTATCTTCAAAATCCCACCAACGGGATTTTAACAGTTTTTCTCGGGTGCCTTCATCAAATCTATATCTGATTAATTTTGCCGGAACACCGCCTATAACCGAATAAGGTGGAACATCCTTATTGACAATTGCACCGGCTGCGATAACGGCTCCATCTCCAATTTTTACACCACTTAAAATAACCACATTAGCAGAAATCAGCACATCATTACCAATTTCTACCATTCCATCTTCAAGCTCATTAAACCTATTTTCAGCAACCCAGCCCCTACGCTTTGCATAAAAAACAGGACTAGTAGAAACAAAATCAACAGGATGATTTCTCAACCCAATTTTTACGCCAAACGAAATGCTCGTAAAGCTTCCTATTCTGCTACAAAAACCAATATAAGTGCTATTTGCAATGTACACATATTTTCCTAATTCTTTGACGCTGTTGGATATCTCCACATTCTTTTCTACGATCACTCCTTGCCTTACGTTTAAGTGCAGCGGCATGAATGATTCAATTTTATTATAGTTTTTTTTATATGGATAAACAAAACTAATCTGAAACCACTTTTTTCTATTATTCCATTTAGACGAAAGAATATTTATTAATTTTTGCATGACTTCTAATTGATCTAAAAAATAATTTATTTTTTTATTAACGTATTGTAAAAATTTTCATAATTGATATTTGAATTAAAATTTTCAAACCAAAACTCCTTCACTCCTGCTCTAAAATCGACACTATTCATTACACTTTTTTCAAAATCCATTATTAATTGAGCTACTGATTCAGGAGAAAAATCTTTTGGAATAACTATTCCTGTTTTGTCGTTTATTATTTCCGGAATACCTCCTACATTTGTGCCTAAAACTGGAATACCAAAACTACATGCTTCAATCAATGACATCGGCAAACCCTCTATTTCACTTACAATAATAAAAAGATTGATCGAATTATTCCTATAATAATTTAAGACTTCTTGATTATGGACATGCCCTTTAAATTCGTAAGAAATATTTAGAGGAAGTTCTTCCGCTTTATTTTTTATAAACTCCAATGATTTTCCATCTCCAAAATGAACCCAACGAACAGGAATTGTCACATGTTTCAATATTTCAACAATCAGATGAACTCTTTTAAGAGGAATCGGGTTCGAACAAGAAACAATTGTAAAAAGTTCTACTTCATCATACGGATTTGTTCCTTGCTCTGGCACTCCTAAATAACTAACACTTATTTTCTCAGGGAAAACAGTTTTGCTCTTCAAATGTGTAGATCCTTTTTGCGAAACAGACAAAATATGCTTGATCATTTTAAATTGAAAATAACGAAAAGGAATCATCTGACCAGGCCACCTGTCCTCATAAATATCAAAACCATGAGCTCTCGAAATAAATTCTTTTATTGTCTTTTTATATTTCAATATGCCCAACGTAATCGTCCAATCATTTAACCAATATGAATAGTACGTTGCTTCAGATAAATCATTTACTACAATTATTTTCTTTAATTGCTCCGACTCAAACAATCTATGCAAAAGCATATTTTTAAACTTCTTGATTTGGCTGATAAATAAAATTTTGTTCGTTGAATTAACAAACTCTTGAAGAAGTATATTTACAATTAAAAACAGGTTACTATACAATAATCTATTTTTATAGGGAGCCCAATTTGTATCTAAATGAATGATTTTAAAATTTGCTGGGATTGGTCTAACAAATTGCTCTTTGGGACACGAAGGGAAAATATACACCTGCTCAAATGTATGCGACATTGTTTCTAATTCAGAATCAATGAATGTTTCTACTTGTTTTCCATAAGGGTAGCCTGTCGTAAATAATAGGAGATTTTTTACTGTTGCCTGTGTCATCATTTAACCTTCATATTGCATTCCCAACAAATAGTGATCAGCAACCTTCAACTTATCTGATTTGCTTTGGGAAGCAGATTTTAAATAAATATAATTACCTTCTACCTCATCTAATACACGAATAATAAAGACTTCCCAGTCTTTGTATCTTTTATTTTTTAAAGAAAGTAAATACAAATGAAACAATGCGTTTCTTAATTGTGTAAAAAGCTTTCTTGCAGTTAAAGAAGTAGTAAAAAAATATTTCATATTTTAATTCATAGCTATATTTTAAAACCAATTGTCTAAATTAATAATTTAAAATCTATATACTGAATTTTATAAACCTTTCTTAAAGTTGTTTATTCCTATTTTTGGGCCAAATCACCACTTTCAATATTGGAAAACCTAGCCTTTCGTTTTAAAAATTTCTCCTCAATAAACTTGTAAGATAAGTGAGAAGCTAAAATCGTAAGGAGTATCACTAAAGCAATTAAACAAAAACTCCAAATCATATATAAAAATGTAGTCTCAGGGTAAAATTCAATAAACACTTTAATACAAATAACGGCAATAACAGAATGATAAACATAAAACCCAAAGGATATTTTTCCCAAGAAGTTCAAATAACGGTTTTCTAATTTCAATATTGAATTTGAATTACTAGCTATATTAATAATTAAAACAGCTACTAAAAGTGAAAACACCTCATTTTCAAAAAATCTATACAAAGGATTGTTGTATCTAAAAAAAACAAGAAAGATTGAGCCCAAAATAGAAATTACTTGGATTAGTGGAAAGTAGATAAATTGTAAAACTTTTTTCCATGAATTATAAAGTAAAAATGCTCCAAATCCACCAATAATCATGGCTGAAAAACGAGTTCGATCTATCAACTTATAAATTTTTGATGACCACAGATCATCAAAATCAAATATATTTATGAAGAAACAAGCCTTAATAAACATATATATAAACAAAGAAATAAAAAGCGCATTAAAAATACTCTTACAATATTTAATTATATTAGGCCAAATTAAATAAAACTGCTCTTCAACTGCAACTGACCATAAAACATTTGCATAAGCCACTCCTGAAAAAAAAACAAAAGCAACATTTGCAAGAAAAAATATAAAAAGCAACAGTTTCTCAACAAAATCATTTCCGACATTTTGATAATTTGGAACATCAAGGAAACTAATATATGGAAAAACAAAAAAGCCTAAAATCAAAATAATAAAATAAAGAGGCCAAATACGAAGTATTCTTCTAATGTAAAACTTTTTCACATGAATACCTGTATCCTCTTTTTCCACAAGCAATAAATAGGTAATTAAAAATCCACTTAGAACAAAGAAAATGATAACACCAAATTGACCAAAGCGGGAGCTAAGTGAATCAGGCCAGAGCGTTCGTAAATTAAAATAACTTTTAAATAATTCAATATGATCAATTACTACTAAAAAAGCAGCTATAAATCTTACACCATTTAGACCAGGAAAATAAACCTTTCTAATCATAATTTTAACTTGGTATGCATTTATTGAAGTCGCTCCACAAAAAGTTTTGGATTGTTGAGCACATCAACTAATTTTAAAAATTCGGTTTCACTTCTATCCCACCACTTGCGACCACTTAGTTCTTTACGCGCAACTTCATCAAATCGATATCGAATAAACTTAGCAGCCACTATTGCTAAAATTGTATATGGCTTAAGATCTTTGTAAATATACTATGAACAAGAGCCTTTTTAAATTTTTAAATATTGTGAAAGAATTAAGTTTTAATTTTAGTAAACAAAAATTCAAAAAAAAGTATTTTGAAAATCAAAAAAATGTTGGAATAAAATATTCTTTTGCTGTGATGCCCCCAATTTTGGTCAAGTCTAACTATTTCAAAATTACTTGGAAGGGGTCTTACATATGCATCATCAAAAAAAGATGGGAAAATATATACTTTTTCAAACAAGTTACCCATAGTATCCAATTCTGAATCTATAAATGTTTCAACCTGCTTGCCATAAGGATAAGCGGTTGTAAATAAGCAAAGATTTTTTTTTCACTATGCATACTCTCTAATAACCTTCTTATCCATTTACAATTCTAGTCGTTCTTTATTGCGAGACTAGAGTACCTTTTTTCTAACTTATTCTCTATTCCTTGTAGTCGCTTCTCCAATGCTATTTTTTCACTCTCTAATTTCAACACTTGTGCCTTTAGTTTCTCCAACTCATCTGATCTCTCTTTCAGAATTACTGTTTTTTTTGATAATTCCTGAATAGCTAACAAACTCACGCCATCTATATCAATTGTCGAAATGGTAGTTTCATTTTCTCCAAGTTGAAACAATTTGTAAAAATCTTGCGCCATAGGTCCTATATGGCGAATAGATGCCGATTGCGTTTTATAGTTCCAGGAACTGATCTCCAAATTATTAATTTTTTCTAATATATCAGAAGCATCTACTTTTTTAAAATTTTCCTTTTTATGCTTGTCTGAAACACTGGACCAACTGCCACCTCCTGCAGGTAAGGTCACACCAGCAGTAAGCGCTGTATTAGAATAAAAAACAAATCCACCGGAAGCTCTAACCATAAATTGATTATCGGCAGTACTCATTGTTGGGCTTACAGAAGAACCATCCGCATAAACAAAACTCCCTTTTTTGAAATTTGCATCTGCATGATACCCAAACACAATGGAATAATCTCCTGAAGCATCCGTATTATGACCGAAAGCAAATGAATACTTACCAGAAGCATTTGGATGATAGCCCATTGCGATTGCACTCGAATCTGAAGCAACACTGCCACGCCCAAGGGCTACTGAATATGCCGCAGATGCTAGACAAACACTACCCATGGCAATTGAACTAATACCAGTAGCAATAGAGTTTTCACAAGCAGCTATTGAATACATTCCACTTGCTCTTGAACTACTTCCTAAAACAGTTGAATATGCACCGGAACCGATATTGTTGTATCCAGAAGCAAATGAATAATTTCCAATATTAGCATCATCCCATTGCGTAGTAGAAACTCCACCCACTCTAAAAGCAGCCTTTTTGGGATACCAAAGCATTCTTGTTCCAGCACCGGTTGCTGCAAGAGTACCCGAACCAAAAGTACCTTCGGCCACCAGACCATCATTTCCTAAAACATGAAGAGAAGCACTTGGATTGGCTATTCCAATTCCAACTTTGCCACCTGAGGTTATTCTCATTCTTTCCAAACTATTCGTTTTGAGAATAAAATCTACATTGTCAATCGTTCCAACAAAATTAGTCAAGGAGTTTGTTCCACTATTACCGGTCAGATTCCAATATAAAAAAGAACTCCCACTGTTTAATGCGTACGTTGCAGTGTCACAATAATTTGAATTTTGAGAATTTGTTGCTATTCCAGAATTAGATGAATACGTTGCAGAATCAGAATTATAAGAAAAGCCTATCGTATCAGTTGCAGATAATACGTTAAGTGCATAAAAAGCTGTATCAGACGAGTTAGAAAAAGAAGAATTAAAGGCAAACTGAGCTGTATCTGAATCGTTGTCATTTGATGGTTTCCATTGAGCTCCATCCCATTTTAGAACCAAACCGTTGCTAATGCCCAAGGTATCGACATCAGATAACTGACTTAATCTTAAGGGCTGCGAAATGCTGGAGGAAGAACCAGAATGCAATGCATAAGGCACTGACCAAAATTGAATTGTATCAATCGCGACAAAAGAACTACCACCACTTTCATCCATTGCAATCTTTATGAAATGGTCTGCTGCGCCCCAATCAATAGAAGAAAATGAGGTGGCAACACCGGCTGAAGTTGAAGTTCCTTGTCCAATAACACAATAAAAAATACCCAATTGATTTGTAGAAATAGTATGTACCTCTTCCCATTGCAAAGGACCAGTTATTGAGGAAGAATAAATACCAATTTTAAGGCTGATTGGTTGGCTGATCATAAAGTTACCAGATGAGTTTCTAGCCAAGCCCTGGTAATTAATCCCTTGAGGCACCGTTTGTCCAATACATACCAATGAAAAAAAGTATAGTACAAGAAACAATCCCAAATTATATTTTTTATGAAATTTCTTTTCCATTTAATGTTATATAAAATTAATTTGCATCTAAAAAAGCTTCTATTTTATTGATTCGATCAGTATAATCAGTAGAAAAATTGATCTTTTCAATCTTTAGTTTTAACTGATTTACTTCATTTAAATTATCTAACTTTTCAATTATATTGCTCAATCCTTTTATTCCTGAAAGTATAACACCATCAATATCTGAAGTTGAAATACTTGTATTGTTTTCTCCTACTTTAAACGTTTCATAAAATTTCTGAGCAATAGGTCCAATATGCCTAATAGACTCTGATTGAGATTTATAATTCCATCTTTTGATATTTAATTTATTTATTCCATCTAAAATAGTTTGATAATTCAGCTCCGAAAAATTTTCTTTTTTATTTATATCTGAAATAGTTGACCAACTTCCACTTCCAGGAGCTAATGTAACAGCCATTGTATTAAGAGAATCGGTGTAAAATACAATCCCTCCATTCGCCCTCACTAAAAACTGATTGGCTGCGGAGGAAACAGTAGACGCGGATGAGGATGCATCAGAAAAAACAAAACTACCAATATGTGCTGTAGTAGCATGAAAACCGATGGCCGTTGACCAATTTGCGCCAACATTCGAATTACAAAAAGAGCCCAAACAAAGTGTAACACTTGCTCGCGTTCTATTCATGAAGCCTATAGATACAGAAGAGGATATATTAGATAATAGTGTAGAATCATTCAAGTTTCCATAACCAATGGCAACGGATCGTTGTGCATTACTAACACAGCTATCTCCCAAGGCTATACTGTTTCCGTAAGGATAAGCTTTAGATGCATTTGCTTGTGACTTTCTTCCAATTGCTATCGAATAGTCTAATGCTTTCGACTGAAATCCAGAAGCAAAAGAACTCAATCGAGCTTTTGTATCGTAACCTACAGCAATAGAATAATTTCCAATGTTAGAATCATCCCAAAGACTAGAGCTTACAGAACCTGCTCTAAAAGAAGCTTTTGAAGGATACCAAAGCATTCGAGTACCACTTCCATTAACAGGAGCAAATGGGGCTGCAAGTGAACCTGTAACTAAAATTCCATCATTCCCTGAAACTGTAAAAGAAGCAGATCCAATAGTTTGACCTATAACCAAGCCTCCATTGCTTTTCAACTTTACTCTTGTAAGATTGTTTGTTCTGAAAATCAAATCGGTATTGTCATTCACACCTAAATAGTTACTATAAGGAACAGCATTACCACTTTGCTTCCAAGCTGATGGAGAACTTTCAAATGCATAATAAGCGGTATCTGCATAATTTGCATCAACTGCATAAATTGAATTGGAAGAAAAAAGAGAATAACTTGCACTATCTGTATTGTATGCAAAAAACAAAGTATCCGATGCTAATGTACCATACGTATAAAAAGCGGTGTCACTTACTGAAGAATGATTGGATTGAAAAGCATATAGAACAGTATCGGAATCATTGTCAATGGAAGGAGCCCAATAATTACCATTCCATTTTAGTAATTTACCTACCGAATTACCTAACGTATCAACATCTAACAAATTGGCTAAACTAACACTCTCCATTGCACTTGTTTGCATTGAGTATAGGGAATATGGAACTGAAAACAACTGACTATTTCCAAAGTCAACAAAAGAAGTTCCACCTGAAATATCAATTGAAACTTTTAAATAATATAGTCCAAGTGACCATTCTATTTGGTTGAAATAAATCAACGTTCCAGTACCCGTTGAAATTCCTGAACCAATTACAGTTGTTGCTAATCCATTTTCATCAGTTAGTAAAGCATGATCTTCTTGCCAAACCATTGCTCCAGAGGGAGAATTGGAATAAAGCGAAAAACGAATCCCAACAGAAGCATTAATAAGATTCAGACCAGTAAGCGTTTTAAGATTGGTTTGATAAAAAAAACCTTGAGGAGCATTTTGAGAAGAAATAGAATTATTAATGCCTAACATAAGTGTTAAGCATAAATATAATTGTATTTGTTTAAAAGCAGTCATTTTATCAAACTTTCGTAATTTTCACTACTTTGTTGAAAGTACTAATTTTAGATGAAATCCTAATAAAATAAACCCCGGCTTTCAGTTCGGAAAAATCCAGTTCGAAAACAGGACCTTTAATAGATTGGCTATTATTTATAGGTACAATAAGGGCTTTACCCATTAAATCATAAACTACTACAATTGATTCAAAAAAAACACTCTGATTCAATACAACCGACAATGAAGTAGAAACGGGATTTGGAAAGACTTTCGCGTCAAATGACTCTTCATTTTTAATATTCAATACCAACAATTCGTTCTGAACAAAACCCTGTGAAAGCATATAGGGGGAAGCTACAAATGTATTTGACATAAGCTCACCAATACTGGACTCTATGGCTAAAAATCCGGAATTCATACTTGCACCTGAAACAAAAGCATATCTGTCAATTCTTTGAGAAAAAACACAGATTCCTTGGAAAATAAAGAAGAAAAGAAATAGCGTTTTAATTTTCAACATCGTAATTGATAAAATAAATAGTTATAATGTGTAGCATGCCGTTCCTAAATTATATTCACTTTAATCAATACAAATATAAAATTAAATTAATAAATTTCAATTCCTTCAAAACAGAATAATAGGACTAAATTATTGACCATTGAGATCTCAAAAACACTTTGATGTTGTGAGGGTATACCATTCTATTAAAAACCGGATTATTCAAAACATCAAAACTCATACAATTATCAATGCAGTCGTAGGCCTCTGAATTACATCCTGCCCAAACAGAAATGAAATAAGTATTTGGAACAAATAAAACGCTGTCTAATTTAATTCTCAAAGCAATCAATTGATCATCGGATGGAATAATGAAATCATTATCCATATTTTGGATATGTGAAATGGCTTCTCCCATTGAATTCCTGAGTGTAAATGAAACATCCAGACTTTTAATTTCAGTCATTTTTTCAACAACCACATTTATAAAAAGATCCTCCCCCATCATCACAGAATCAATTCTATTTCCTTTTGAATCTGAAAGATAAAATGATTTAAACAAAACTGATTTATTTCCTCTTCTAGCAAACCCTTCAGAAGATAGAGTTCCGACCTTTGAAATACCTATGTAATGATTTACTACCGCATCTATTTTATCTTCCATTGCAAGTTGACCTTTTTCAATGAGAATTCCTTTTGAACACAATTGTTGCATCGCATTCATGTTATGGCTCACGAATAAAACGGTTCTTCCTTGCTCCGAAACATCTTTCATTTTACCTAAGCACTTCTTTTGAAACTCCATATCTCCCACCGCCAAGACCTCATCCACAATTAATATTTCAGGCTCTAAATGAGCCGCTACCGCGAATGCCAGTCTGACGTACATTCCAGATGAATATCTTTTTACAGGTGTATCGATAAATTTTTCAACTCCAGAAAATGCAACAATTTCATCAAACTTACTTGCGATTTCCAATTTTCTCATTCCTAAAATGGCACCATTTAAATAAATATTTTCCCTCCCAGTTAAATCCGGATGAAAACCTGTTCCTACCTCTAATAAACTTGCAATACGCCCACGCACCTTAAACTGACCAGAAGTAGGTGTTGTAACTCTTGACAGTATTTTTAAAAGGGTTGATTTACCGGCACCATTTTTACCTATAATCCCAAGAACATCTCCTTCATTTACTTTGAAAGAGATATTTTTCAGAGCATTGTGAACCGTTGAAGAATCTCTCGCTAAATCGGTAACTCTTAAATTTGGATTTTCATATCCGCGAATTTTAGCCCACCAAGCATTTATATCTCGGGAAATGGTGCCTGAACCCACTTCTCCTAATCTATAATCCTTACTAAGATTTTCAACCTTAATTACCGTTTTAGACATTTTTTATTTTAATCAATATACTATTTATAATGAAAAATGAGACTTGATACTTTAAAATTAAACAGAATCCATGAAAGTTTTTTCTACCCTATTAAACATTACCACTCCCAAAAACAATACTACAATCATGAAAAGAAAACTATAAATCAAATAATAAATATTAAATTCACCTATACCTGTAAATGCATAACGAAATGTTTCAACAATAGATGATAAGGGATTTAATAAGAGGATTGACTTTTGCTTGGGTGACAATACCGACATGGGGTAAATTACCGGAGTAGCATACATAAGTAATTGAACACCAAAAGCAATCAAAAACCGAAGATCCCTGTATTTCGTAGTAAGAGATGAAATGATAATCCCCATTCCTAATCCAATACCAGCCATTATTAATACAAGAAGTGGAAGTAAAAACATAGTACTATTAAGATTTACAACACTACTTGTGTAAGCATAATAGGATAATACACAAATGAAGAGTAACAACTGAATGAAAAAAGTAATTAAATTACTAATTACAACTGAAACAGGAACTGCTAAACGAGGAAAATAGACCTTTCCAAATATACTTGCGTTAGAAATAAAAGTATTGGATGTCTTATTTAAACACTCTGCAAAATAATTCCACATTGTTATTCCAGAAAGGTAAAACAAAACAGAGGGAACTCCACCGGTAGATATTTTAGCGATGTTTCCAAAAATAATAGTAAACGTAATTGTTGTCAACAGCGGCTGAATGATATACCAAAGTGGTCCTAAAATCGTTTGTTTGTATACAGCAACAAAATCTCTTTTAACAAAAAGCAGTATAAGGTCCCTATAATGCCATAAATCATTCAGATGCAAATCAAACCATTTTGTTTTTGGTTTAACTACTAATGTCCAGTTTTCATCCTCCTGTTCGCTCATAACCTATTCTATCTAAAGAAATAATTTTAGCTTTTATTTTTTGAACCATAACCATTCGAATTCCCGTAACCATAACCGTAACCATAGCCATAACCATAACCATAACCATAATTATAATAATAACCGGATTTTTTACGTTTTACGCCATTCAATATTAATGCGAAATTTTGCAGTTTATTCGTTTGAACAATTTCTTCAAAAACATTTATGATTTGTTTTTTAGCAAATTTTGTATTCATAACAAACAAGGTAACATCCGCACTCTTCATCATCACCAATGCATCGGTAATCAAGCCTACTGGAGGAGTATCCACAATAACATAATCAAAATGCTCCCGACCGTAATCAAAGATCTCCTTTAAATATTTGCTTACGATTAATTCGGAAGCATTGGGTGGAGTTGGTCCGGAAAGCATTACGGATAAGTTTTCAATTTCTGTTTTCTGAATTGTTGAAGCAATTTCGCTTTTACCAATCAACACATTACTTGCACCGGTCAATGTTTCCATATTAAAGGCCTTATGTACCTTTGGTTTATGTAAATCAAGTTCCAACAGCAATACTTTTTTTCCTGCTTTCGATAAAATGGTAGCTAAATTTACCGAGCAAAACGTTTTCCCTTCTCCAGGATGATAGGACGTTAATAAAACAATTTTTGATTTGTTTTCACTCGCAAAATATTCCAAATTTGTTCGAATAGCTCTAAAACTCTCGGTAATAGGAGCTTTTGAATCCTTATCTACAATAAAATAATTTTTATCTTCGGTTGGATTGAATAAAATTTCACCCAAAACCGGCAAACTAGTCAAACGCTTTAACTCAATAATATTTTCAATTGTATCAAACATGTTCATTCTAACAAACACAACAATCAAGCTAAGCAAAATAGAAACAACCAAAAAGTAGTACAAAATCTTACGTTTATTAGGCGCTACAATACCGACGGAATGAGCGGCTTCTATCACACTTGTTTCAGGGAGAATACCGGCTCTAGCAATCATTGTACTTGCTCTTTTTTCAAGTAAAAATGAATACATCTTTTGATTAACATCTAATTTTCGCTGAATATTTAGCAAATCTCTTTCAGTTCGGGGAACGGTTTTAATTATCGCAGTATAATTAGAAATCTGAGAATTCAAATCAATAATACGCTGACTTAATCCGGATTTTGAATTATTAATATAAGTGAGAATATTGTTTTTTAACAAGCTCAACTCCTGGTCTAATTCTGTAATATTTCTATTAAAAGAAGTAGATCCATTCAATCGTTGATTCCTAACCATCTGAAGTTCATAAAGTTTTCCCAAAGCGGTCTTTAAATAATCATCTCCTTGAGAAATATAAAAAGATGGTGGAAGCAGTTTTTCATCGGTGATATCTCCAACAGAAATAATATATTTTTGAAGTGCTTCAAGTGACTTGATAGCTAATTCTGATTGTCGTTTTTGAGAGTCGTATTCAATCAATTTTTGAAAATAATCATCCTGCTGCTTATCAATGTCCAAAATGGCTTTATTGGAACGATAATTTTCCATATCGTCTTCAATTGATGTCAACACATCTGTAATCTCTTTCAATTGTTTGTCAATATTATCCAAGGTATTATTGTTAACAGCTATTTGAGATTTTGAAGTATAAATAATATAAGCGGCTGATAAGGTATCCAGAAAGGTTATGGCACGAAGAGGAATCTGATCTTCAAGTGTAAGTTCAAGGATAGTCGTATTCTCGATATTTTCAACCGATAACGTTGACTTTATTTTAGATACCAAATTAGCTTTACTATGAATTTTAACGAGGTAATCAATATCTTTTAAGCTATTTATAGTTCGCTTATTTAACACAGTATTTTTTGAAACAGTGATATAAAAGTCCGGATCTATTACTTCTTTGTCAAAATTGAAAGTTCTAGAAATAGTTTCTTTCGCTTTTGTATAGGAAAGTTCATATTGATTTTCATTAATAATTTTAAATTTGATTTCCTTTTCGTATAAATTCTGATTCAGCATTTTGACCGAAATTTCAAATGGAACACCTTCATAAACCTCTGTCGTTTTTAATCGACCAACGATGAAGTAGGAAACATCTAACTTTAATTTACCCAATGCTTCAGCCAACAGATCATTAGAAGTCAACACCCTAATCTGATTGGCATTGTCTTGATAAGACTGATAATAACCGATACCCTTGTAGATTTGATTTTGATAATCGTATGTGTCTTCGTTTTTAAGCAAAACCTGAGATTTTGCAGCATAAACATCCGGTAATTTATAGGTGTAAAAATATGACAAAACAAAAGCACATAAAACAAAAAGCAAAACAATGTACCAGTTTTTTGAAACTATTTTAAAAAATGACTGAAAATCATCTAAATCAATAATGCTATTCTTTTTCTTGCTCGACATACGCTATTTTAGAAAATGTTTTACAAATATAACAAATAAAAATATAATTATTTTAATATTAAAAAGGGGGCGTAATTAATTGGCAAACTAAAAAAGATGCAAAGAATGTTATACCTGAAAAAATAAGTAAAAATTAAATGTAATATCAACTAAAAATGGAATTGAAATTAAAATTATTGACGCGTTATTTAAATTAAACAGATGAAACTTTTAAATAAAAAAAGAAAAAACAAAAAATATTTCTATAATTTTCAAAAATTGTTTAAATTTACACCTTAAAACATAAAATCCATGAAAAATCTTACTAAAATATTTTTTATTTCCTGTCTGTCAATTCTCGGATTTACGACAAATTTATTGGGTATTTCATTTACTTCCGCTGGCGTTGGCCCTTCTAATTGGAACAATAGCGCAACATGGACTCCTGTCGGAATACCCACATTATCCGATGATGTAACAATAGCTGTAGGCCATTCCGTAATTGCAAATTCATCTTTAAACACTTGCAGAAATCTTATTGTAAATGGCACCCTTACCTTGTCGGCAAATCTAACTGTGAGGGGTAATTATACGGTAACGGGAACCGAAACGGGTTCCGCTCGTATTGTATTTTCATCTACTACATGTACAATAACTAATTCAGGAACAATAGGTATTACTGCTCCTTATTCCTTCAATTGTAATGTCATTATTCCTGCTGGTACCAGCATTGATAAAACAAATGGCGCCCTAATTTTGGGTGTTGGCAAAACATTCGTAAACAATGGAACGTTTACAGTTAAAAGTTTTAACGGCAAAACAGGTTCGTCTTTTACGAATGCAGCAAATGCTACTCTGACGATTAAAGCCGCTGGGTTTATGACTGACGGAACGTTTACTGCGAATGCATCAGGTAATACGGTAAGAATCGGTTACGCTGCCGGTGCTATTCCAACAACAACAACATCCAGTTTTTTCAATTTGACCTTAAATGCAACAACTGCAGGTACTAAAACATTAGCCTCAAATACAGTTATTGCTAACAATTTGACTATAAATTCAAGTAACACATTAAACTCCAACAATTTCGACCTTAGTGTTGGTGGGAACTGGACCAATAGCGGGACATTTACTGCCAGTGCAGGGAAAACAGTTACATTCAATGGTACAGCAGCACAATCTGTTTCAAACACGGCTGGAACTACCACATTCAAAGGAATCACGGTAAGCAATAACAATGGGGTGAATCTTACTACAGGAACCTATATTTTGGATGAAGTTTTAACGGTTAATAGCGGTACATTTAATACAAATGGAAGACCCTTCACGATGAAGTCTACAGCTACTCAAACGGCACGCATTGCCCCAATTGGAGCAACCGGTACAATTGCTGGAAACTTTACAATACAACGTTTTATCACAACCCGCGATACGTCATTTGCTGATTTCTCCTCACCCGTTCAATCTGCAACGTTTGCTGATTGGGACAATGAATTGCCTGCCATTAGCTACTTATCCAGCCCTCCATCTATACAAGCTTCCGCTTCAACTTATGACGAAGCAGGTGATACGTATGTTCCGGTAACTTCATCAGGAACAGCTTTGAATGCGGGTCAGGGATTCGAAGTATTCTTAAGTGGTGGATTTTCGTATACAAATTTCCCTGCAACAACCATGACTACAGTTGGAGTTCCTAACCAGGGCGATATTGACTTATCAGGAAGTGTATCAAACACTGTTCAAGGATGGAATTTAGTAGGTAACCCTTTTGCATCAAGCATATCATGGGCTGACGTCTACACGGCTTCTGGAGCAGGAGCAAGTGGAATGTTCGACTATTTTGAAATGTATGATTTCACGATTGCTGACTGGAATGGCTTTACTTCGGCTGATGGAGTTGAAATTGGTTCTACTCAAGGTTTTTGGGTTTATGGTGATTCAGGACCTATGACATTATTAATTCCTGAATCAGCTAAAACAACAAGTTCAAACAGTTCCATTAGATCTGTAAAACCGTCGTACTTCAGTCTGAAATTAGCTTCTGCAAATTCCTCTGCTGCTCATATTTTCAAAGTAATGAATAACTCAGATGCAAATGATGGTCTTGATAAGAAAGATATTCCTTTCAGAGCAAGTTTAAATAAAACAACACCCGAAATGTATTGTATGATCGAAGGTAAAAAGATCAATATCAATAATTTCAGTTCAACGAACGACAACTACTCTATTCCTTTAAAAACAAAAGTGAACGTTTCAGGAAATTACATCCTTTCTGCTTCAGGTTTTAACTTCGTTTCTGAGTACACCTGCATTAAACTTCAGGACAACTTAACAGGAAAATTAATTGATCTTACTACTGAAGTGAATTACCCCGTTACAATAAATGTTTCTGACGATGCGGATCGATTTGTATTGCTATTCAGCAAAGATGCAAATTGTAAATCTGTAGCGTCTGCTCCTTCAGCAAGTGCTGATTTTTCTAATCAGGTGCAATTACTTCCTACTGCTCAAGGAAATATTATCAACTTCAACTTAAGTGAAACAACTTATACAACCATATCTGTTGTGAATCTTTTAGGGCAAACTGTTGTTGGTTCTTCTTCTGTAAATGCGAACAATCAATCAGTGAACATCACTTTACCTGAAGGATTCAGTGGAATGTACATCATCAAAATTGAATCAGAAAAAGGAAACATCACAAAAAAGTTTGTAAGAAAATAAGAGATTTAATTTTTATAGTTTTAAAATTGTAAAACATTTAAGTAATACGTTATGAAAAAGATAGGTTTTAAAATAGCATTTGTATCATTATTTATTATTTCTCCAGCATTTATTTCCAGCACGTTTGCTATTGGGATGGGTGGTTCTGGAATGGGAACTCCAGCTCCATGCGGTGGTCCGTTCCCACCATGTCCAATACCTTTAGATAGTAATTTAGTACTTCTATTATTGGCTGGTGTTTTATACGGAGGAATAAAAATATACAACTCATTAAAAAAGAATCCCGCTTAACCGGGATTCTTTATTTATACCCCTTCATGAATTTTTCTTTTCTTAAAAATCCGGTTGTCCGATTTCTGGTACTCGTTTTTACCTTATACATCCTTTGGTATTTTGTATATAACCTTTGGCTTCAACCCAACCAAACACTCGATCTTTTTGTTATTGATATTACAATTTTAATTAGCAAATGGATCCTAGAGCTTTTTAACTATACTGTGTATACAGGTGCTGACAGATTAATTGGAATTGATGGTGCATCCGGACTATGGATCGGTGACAATTGCAATGGCATTGCTTTATTCGCTTTATTTTCCTGGTTCATTATCGCTTTCAAAGGAAAAGTTAAATACAAATTGATCTATATCCCTGTTGGAATTCTGCTCATTCAATTAATAAATGTCTTAAGAGTTGTTGTTTTAGCAATACTGGATACGCATTCGAGAGCATGGACGGAGTTTAATCATACATATACCTTCACCATTATCATTTATGGGTTTATCTTTTTATTATGGATGAATTGGGTAAATAATTTTTCTGAGAAGGTGTAAAAGATTATTTTTACGGACTCCCAACCGGCATCAGAAAAAACCACATAACAAATCAAGCCGTTAAGCAAGCGCGGTATCAACAAATTTATTTTCTCTTTTTCTTTTCTCTTGAAAAGAAAAGAAACAAAAGTTCAAGAACAAACGATCGCTACACAGAAGCTACACGGCATCGCGTTTGTTCAGTCCTCACGCGCGGCTCCGAAAGTTCATTTAGTTTTTGCTACAGGCATTGTAAAGTGCTCCTTACCGGCATAAGAAAAAAACACATAACAAATCAAACTGTTAAGCAAGCGAGGGCTATAGCAAGAGTCTGTGCTGTCTGAGTCTAAACGATACAAATAGCTAAATAAAATCACCCAGACGAGTTCACAGAGTCAGGGCGAAACGGTGTAGATTTTTTGTGAT
>CANIFU010000030.1 GCA_947466965.1 Bacteroidota bacterium | reverse complement strand
CGTGCATTTGCGAAACCTAAAGAATCTTCAGGTGGTTGTGGTTTCCACCATACCGAATCCAATGCAATTGGATAGGGGATTGATGTGGTGGCAGAATACACATTGCCTTCTGAAGTGACAACCCGCAAGGAATAATTTTGTCCGGAAACCCCGATTATGGAATTCCCTTTATAAACCCATCCGATGGATGAGAAGATGTCGAAATCCAACGTTAGTGTGTCGGTGATTATACCATTTGAAACATAAACTTTCGCATCTAATACATACAAATCGGTTATAGTGCTTCCCGATACGGAGGAAAATAATGGGATTGTTCGGGTGATAATCACTTGTGCCATTTTACCGTTTTCAATTACCCCTTCAATAACAATTTTTTTGTTGGAGCTAGGAAGTTGAACATCGATAGGCTCTGTACATGCAGTAAAAAAAGCGGTAGCAATGGCTGCAAATAAAATTATTTTTTTCATTTTGTAATAAATTTGTAAGTATTAAAATTTAAAATTCCATGTAACTGAAGGAAGAATCGGAAACAAATAAACCTGTTTTGCCTTGATCGTTAAATTACCCTGAGTTGCACTTCCTTCATTTGCAAAATAAATAATATAAGGGTTGTGTCTGTTGTATACATTAAATACACTGAAGGTCCAGCTCGATTCGTAATTTTTAAATAATCTTGTTGGTATTTTTATTTCCTCGGTTGTAACTTTATCCTCTAATCCGAATTTTTTAAGGATGCGTTTTTTTCTGCGTTCAATCTTTTTTGTTCTATCAGGGGTATATGTTGCAGAAAAATCTAATCGATGATATGCAGGCATTCTGAATGCATTTCGCTCGCTATAATCATAGGTAATGTTTCCATCGACGATGTAATAGGAGGTAGGTATTGTGATTGCATTTCCTGTTCCATAAACAAAAATAGCTGCAAAGGTCCATTTTTTGCTGAGGTCGTAACTTAATACAACAGAGGCATCGTGTCTTCTGTCGTACTTAGCATAAAATTCTTTTCCGCGGTTCAGATCCGGGAATGTACGTTTAGTATAAGAAAGGGTGTAGCCAATCCATCCGTTGAATTTTCCGACTCTCTTTTTAACAAATAATTCTAAACCATATGCTTCACCTTTTCCGAAAACAAATTGATTATCTGCATTGTCTCCAATTGCTCCACCGGGAAGGGATCCATCAGAATATTCGATTTGATTTTTAAAATCTTTATAATATACTTCAACAGAAGTTTCATAATTATTTTCCTTGAAATTTCTGAAGTACCCCAATGAGTATTGTGATCCTTTCTGAGGTTTTACTATTTCAGAAGAAGGAACCCATGTATCAATAGGCAAGGTAACCGCTGATAGCGATGCAAGGTGAATGTATTGAAGGTTATAGGTGTACGATGCTTTAATAGAGGATTTTGTGTTTAAAGAATATCTGGCATTGAATCGTGGTTCGAATCCGCCATAGTCGGCTACTTTTTTATTCGGTCCGGTATGAATAGTTGAAGCTGTTTGTCCGGTAATTGGATCTTTGATATATCTGTCAAATGGCCCAACCTGCATAAAATAGGAATATCTTAATCCGAGGTGAATTTTAAATTTATCGGTAACATCAAAATCATCAGACAAGTATGCAGCCATATCGTGAGCAAGCAATTTTTTCACCCCTCCCAAATCAAATTCTGTTTCACCTTGTTTGGCTGTAGCGCTAATTGGAGTGAATGTGTGGAAAATGTAATTAACTCCAAACTTTACTTCATGACGAATTGTAGGGAAATATCCAAAGTCAACTTTGGCATTCCAGTCGCTGATTCCGGAAAACAATTTTAGTTCGAAACCGCTTTGTTCGGCAGTGAAAGCAAATTTATAATCACTATAAATTGCAGAAACATTCATAAATAATTTATTATTGAACAAGTGGTTCCAACGAACAACCGCTGTTGAATTCCCCCATGAAACGCCCATTTTAAATTCAGCATCTTTGTCCTGAAAGTTCATAATGTCACGTCCCAAATATCCACTAACGAAAACGCGATCTTTATCTGATAAGCGGTAATTAACTTTTGCGTTTAAATCATAAAAATAAACACCAGAGTTTTTCAGCGGAGAGCTAGGATCTGCAAAAGGACGAGCAAGAACATCGATGTAAGTTCTTCGTCCGGAAACGATAAATGAGCCGGTATCTTTTTTTAAAGGACCTTCAATTGTAAATCGGGATGAAATTAATCCGATTCCTCCGGATGCGTGGTAGGTTTTATTGTTTCCCTCTTTCATCGAAATGTCCAATACAGAAGCTAGTCGCCCTCCATATTGTGCTGGCATTCCTCCTTTTACAAGATTTATACTTTTTACAGCATCGCCATTAAATACTGAGAAAAACCCCAATAAGTGAGAGGCATTATAAACTACTGCTTCATCCAACAAAATTAAATTTTGATCTGGACCGCCCCCTCTAACATAAAATCCTGAATTGCCATCTCCACTTGATTTAACTCCTGGTAGCAATTGAATAGTCTTTAAGATATCAACTTCACCTAAAAAGGCGGGAAGTTTTTTGATTTCTTCCATATCGAGTTTAATAGAGCCAACAGATGTGCTCGATACATTTTTATCAATTTTATCTGCACTTATTTCAACTTCTTTTACATTTATTGCCATAGGTTGTAATTCAATGTTTAAACGAATGTCCTTATCGAGAACAATTTGTTTTACGAAATTTTGATATCCTACATAAGAACTGATAAGCGTATAGGTTCCTTTTTCAACGGTGATTGAGAAAAAACCGTATTGATTCGTGTTTCCCCCTTTTAGTAATTCTTTTATATAAACATTGGCACCGATACTGTATTCGCCATTAGAGGCGTCTTTCACATAACCGCTGATTGTGTAATTTTTTATTTCCTGTGCATTGCTGTTGATCCCCAAAAGAAGAGCAAAAAGTAGAAAGATAAATATTTTGAAAGGTAAATTAGTTTTCATATTGTAATAAAAAGATTAAAAGAAACTGGTGGATGACCAAAAGTCATAATTTTGTGTGCATTGTTTTAAATTAAACAATAAAGTTCGATGGATGTTTCAACATTGTTAATTTTGAGGTGCAAAACTATGGAAACATATTTTGATTTAAAAGTTTCCGAGGGATAATTTATATTAATTAATAATTTGCTGATATTTCGATAATATGAATACGGAGCCGCTTCCATTCGTAAAACAGTTTGCTTATTCCTTTGGGATGATGGGTTGGAGCGTGATGGTTAATTTGATCAGCGTTATTCTGATTTATTTATACCTTCCTCCATCAGGGAGTGGTTTGCCTCATTTGATTACTCAAGTTTCTATTTTCGGGATCTTTAATGTAATTGCAATTATTACCTCCAGCGGACGGATCATTGATGCAATTTATGATCCATTCATTGCTCAATTTAGCGATAGTAGCTCAAATCCAAAAGGAAGAAGAATTCCAATTATGAAAGCGGCTATACTACCTGCTTTTGTTTTTTGTTTTCTTGTTTTTTATCCATTAACCACCGTTGAAAGTTCCGCAAATATTGTTTGGTTAGTAATTGTTCTTATTTGCTTTTATATATCGTCTACAACCTATATTATTCCATACAACGCTTTGCTTCCTGAGCTAGCACCTACTTCTGATTTGAAAGTAAAACTCGCTACTTGGCAATCTATAGGTTATGTTTTCGGGATAGCAATTGCATCCAATGCATTTAATATTGCCGATCTTTTACAAAGCTCTTTTGGTTTTGAAACCCGTTTAGCTGCTCTTCAGTGCACTGTTTTGTTGATGTGTTTGTTAGCGGGTGTTTTTATGGCAATTCCTGTTTTTGCTATCGATGAAAAAAAATATTGTATAGGAAAGCCAAGCAAGGTTCCATTAAAAGCGGCTTTGAAACAAACCTTATCAAACAAAAATTTTTTGTTTTTTATTGTTGCTGATTTCTCTTATTTTATTGCAGTTACAATCATTACATCTGGATTGTTATATTTTGTAACAGTTTTATTGCAATTGCCCGAGTCATTAGGAAATAAATTGATGATAACAATGGTGCTTGTCTCCTTTATATTTTATCCTGTTGTAAATTATCTTTCAAAAAAAATTGGTAAGAAAATGCTTGTGGTACTTTCTTTCATTTTACTTTCGATTGTTTTTCTAGGCATTTTCTTTCTAGGTAAAAAAGAGATTGATGCAACGATTCAAATTTATTCATTGATCGTATTGGCATCAGTTCCATTGGCATCATTAAATATTTTGCCAAATGCAATTCTTGCTGAGATCATAGAAAAAGATACAATAGATACTGAAAGTAATAAAGAAGGCATTTATTTTGCCGTACGTTATTTTTTTGTGAAAATTGCACAAACATTTGGAATGGCTTTGTTTGCCATGTTTTTACTTTATGGAAAAGATGTTGGAAACGATCTCGGAATCAGATTGTCGGGTATTCTTGGCTTTATACTTTGCATAACAGCAGCTATTGTGTTTTCACGTTTCAAAGAAATACGTCATTCTTAATTATCTGTTTGTATTGTTAGGGCGTGAATAAATCATTTGCATCACATTAATATTTCGCATCTTGAAAGCAGCTTCGCAATATGAAAGGTAATAATTCCATTTACGGATAAAACGATCGTCAAATTTCAACTTTTTCACCTCGGTTAAATTCTTGTTAAATTGTTCGCGCCAAATTGCTAATGTTTTTGAATAATGAAGTCCCAGATCTTTCAGGTCGACCAGTGTTAAGTTGCCGGTATTATTTATTGCTGCATTGATAGCAGCTACTGAAGGCAATAAGGATCCCGGAAAAATATGTTTTTGGATCCAATCTACATCTGATGAAATTTTTTCGTAACGAGAATCCGGACACGTAATTACCTGCAAACCAAGAATTCCATCTTTCTTTAAAAGTTCATTGCATTTTTTAAAGTAGACATCCAAAAATTTATGTCCAACCGCTTCTAGCATTTCAATTGAAACTATTTTATCGAACGTTCCTTCCAGTAATCTGTAATCTTGAAGAACAACTGTTATTTTGTCGGAAAGATTTTCTTTTTTAATACGCTCAACAGCTAATTTATATTGTTCCTCTGAAATTGTTGTGGTTGTTACAGTACAGCCATAATATTTTGCCATATGAATGGCATTTCCTCCCCAACCTGTTCCTATTTCAAGTACATGATCCGTTGCTTTTAAATTCAATTGTACGCACAATCGGTCATATTTTTCTTGTTGGGCTTGCTGAAGTGTACAACCCTCTTCTTTAAAATAAGCAGAAGAGTATGTCATTGAAGGATCAAGAAAAAGTGCAAAAAAATCGTTGTTCAGATCATAGTGCTCTGAAATATTTTTGCGTGAACCAATTATACTATTTGCTCTTTTAAAATGAGATATTTTATTGACTATTTTTAGAATATTTAATACCATACTTTGGGTATTACTGCCAGAAACGGTTGGTGCATTTTCTATGTTAAGAATAACCCATTTAATTACATTCGAAATGTTACTGGTATTCCAGTCTCCATCAACATAGGATTCTCCAAAACCAATATCTCCATAAAGAAGGCAGCGTCTAAAAAAAGCACTATTGCTAATTTCAATGTTTGCAATAATTTCATTTCCTCCACCAATTTGAATTGCTTCACCCGAAGGCATAGTGATGTGGAGTGTTCCCAAATTCATTTTTGAGAGCATTTCTAGGATTACTTTTTCGTAAAAGTTTCTTTTTGTTTTATTTACAATTACAGTAGGCATAAATAGGAATGTTTTTTTAATTAGTTTTTCTCCTGAAAACGTCTTTTTGTTTTTCTTGTTCCTCCTCTTTTTTATGAAAAGGAATCTTCTTCATCCAAAGAAGTAAAGCGTTCCAGTGTATTAATGTTATTATTTTTAATGTAATGAATGGGAACCGTATACTATACCATATTAAATTGAAATTATTCAAATATTTTTTTGTTCCAGTAAGCGTGCTTATAAAAAAGCGTTTTTCATTTTTATGATCGTCAATACGTATATTTAATTTTTGATCTGGAATTGCAAGATTGAAATCAAAATTTGTATCGTGGTCAATAAATGGAGAAACATAAAAGTATTTTGTTGTATTCAGATGAAATATGTTTTTTGATAAATTGTTTTTGTTCAGTAGAAATGGTTTTATTTCTCCGAATGTATTGCCTATTTCTGCAACAACACATAAAGGTTGGCTCGATTCATCAAAACAGTAGTAAAATGAAACGGGATTAAAATTATATCCCAATACATTTAAGTTTGTAAGAAGCATGATTTTTCCATTTCCAATTTCAATGTTGTTTTGTGACAAATAAATTGAAATTTGTTCTTTGATATTTTTTTTTGTGTCGGGTTTATCAATTGGTAGTTGGATGTGTTCACTTTTTCTTAAGCTAAAAAAATTGAATTTCTCGTTGCTGAACATCCATAACTTTTTTGTCAGTAGTGTTACTTCATCCAAATCAATATAAAACATAAATACATGATAGTTGAACCTGTGTTTTTTAGGTTCTAATCGGTGATGCATTACTGCGGCTTTATAGAGGCAAGAATTCATTTATAATTGTGTGGAAAGATTTACGGCAGATGCATATGCATCTTCGTGAAAACCATATTTAAAGTAGCTTCCGCAAAAAAATAATGGACCTGTTTCATTTAATTTATGAAGTTCGGCTTGTGCTTTCATTGCCGGAACATCAAATAACGGATGCTCGTAGTCAATCTCTTTTATGATCTTTCTTTTGTCGATGGAACCCGGGGTGGCATTTATTGAAACAAAATAGTTTTTATTTTCTGAAACCCCCTGTAATTTATTCATCCAGTAAATTGTACTTGGATGCTGTATCCCATTCTTTTTTTCGATTCGATAATTCCAGCTACTCCATACTTTTTTGTTTATAGGCATTATTGATTCATCGGTATGAACCGTTGCACTGTTTTTTTGATATTGAAAAACAGACAATAATCGTTGTTCATCCTTAGTTGGCTGCTCCAAAATTTGAAGTGACTGGTTTGCATGACATGCAAATATTACTTTGTCGAACGAATGTGTAATACCGTCTTTGGTAAATACAGTTGCCTTTTTTTCTTCTGCACGAACGCTTACTACAGCATTGTTAAGTTGGATTTTATCTTTAAACGGTTCAATCAATAATTTGCGGTAAGCCTGGCTTCCATTTTCAAGAGTATACCATTGGTGCTGAGTGTCTAATCCTAAGAAACCGTGATTTTTAAAAAATCGAACAAGTGTTACGATCGGGAAGTTAAGCATTTCTTCCATCGGTGTCGACCATACAGCAGAACTCATTGGAATGAGGTATTTCCATAGCATATCCTCTCCATAATTGAATGCTTTGATATATTCTTTTAAAGAATAGTTTTCAAACTTCGGATCGTTCAGGATTTTAACACTCTCTCGATTGAAACGTGTTATTTGAAGAAGCATTCTGATGTAGGGGATGTTAAAAATATTTTTACGTTGTGCAAATAATCCATCTATTCCCGAACCACAATACTCTAGTCCGGTTTCGGTATGCTGTACACTAAAAGACATATCGGTTTTTTTGATAGGCGCTTTTATTTCTTCAAATAATTTACAAAGATTAGGATAAGTTTGGAAGTTAAACACCATGAATCCTGTATCCATATATACCTTTTTACCTTCTTCATCTACACTAATCGTATTGGTATGTCCGCCAATGTAATTAGCTTCTTCAAAAATAGTAAGCTCATATTTTTTTTGCAATAGGTGTGCGCAACCCATTCCTGCAATTCCGGTTCCTATGATGGCTAATTTTTCCATTTTTTTTAGAACTAAAAATCAGGATTGTTTTTTTGTAAATAAGTAATGACTTACGATCCATTCTTCCCCATTATTATATCCCCATAATTCGGCACAAGCCATATAAAATAACCTCCAATATACCCACCATTTCACAGCTTGATCTTTTCCATAAGTGGTTTCAAATAAAGGAATAATCTGTGCTTTGTTTTTGTCCATATTTGATAACCAGGCTTCCGAGGTTTTGTTGTAATGATTTCCGCTTACATGCCAATGTTTATCTATGCTCATATGCTCATTGAAATATAATAACAAATCATCACTAGGCATAATACCTCCTGTAAAAAAATACTTACTCATCCAATCTGTTTCATCGATTACTTCAAATTTATAAGCATACGCTTTGTGTGTGAAAATATGAACAAATAGTTGTCCATTTGTTTTTAAACAATCAGCAATTATTTGCATCAGTTTTTGATAATTGCGCATGTGTTCAAACATTTCTACTGAAACAACTCTGTCGAATTTTTTATCAGTATTGAAATCGTTAATATTTACAGTAATTATAGTAAGGTTGTTAATGCCAAGTTGTTGCGCTTGTTCGTCAATATATTGTTTTTGAGTTTTTGAATTTGAAACAGCAGTGATGTTACTTTTAGGATATTTTTTTGCCATAAACAAAGAGAGAGAGCCCCATCCGCATCCTAGTTCCAAAATGTCTTGTCCGTCTGTTAATTCGGCACGAGAGCATGTTAACTCAAGCATGTCGTTTTCTGAAGTGTCTATGTCAGTAACTCCTTCATTCCAATAACCGCTGCTGTACTTTAAGTTTTTTCCTAAACAATATTGGTAAAAAGCAGTAGGTACTTCATAATGTTGTTCGTTGGCTTCTTTTGTATTTATTGCTATGGCTGACTCTTTTAATTCCGATATTAGTTGCATTAAATGCGACTGCTGCAATTCAACGTTTTCTTTCTTTTCCTGAAGTAAGCGCTCTTTTAATAATTTTCTTATTCCATATCTCAGAGCGAAATCGGGAATTTTATTTTTTTCTAATAAGGAGTTGTACCACATAGTTAGATTTGGGAGTTTCGGGAGTTTAGCAAGTTTGAGTTTACTTTGTTTATATTTTTTTGAACCAGGGAATAAAAACACTCGTTGTTCGCTGGTATTCTTTGTAGAGGTCTCCTTTCGAACGGATGGATTGTTCTTCAGTCATTGGGATACCTGTTACCTTAAAAATTAAAAGTCCAATTACAATAGGACAAATTATAGAAATCCATCCATAAGGGCTCGGAAGCGCAAGAATGAATACTGCAATCCATAGCATGAATTGAAAAAAATAATTGGGATGTCTGGAGTAATTCCAGAAACCTGTATTACAAACTTTTCCTTTATTTGCAGATTTTTTTTTGAATTGTTGAAGTTGATAATCAGAAAGACCTTCTCCTATTATAAACAGGAGCCAAAATGCAGCACCAATATATTCAATTATTGAAAGAGTAGGCGCAGGGTTGATTGCGATAATAAAAAACGGGATAGCAAGAAAAACGTTTGACAATGCCTGCATCTGAAAAAAAATGAAAAACTTTAAGTTTGCATTTGGAGCCCATTCTGATCGTAATTGTTGGTATCTTCCTTCTTCTTTGTTCAGATGCGATCCAACACGAATAAGTAGATATATTCCTAAACGGATGCTCCACAAACCGGCTAAAAAGCAAACGAGATTTTTTCGAGTAGAGGCTCCATCAGCCAAAAGCCAGATGACAAATGCAATAAATAAAAAATTAAAAGCCCATAGAATATCAACAATTCCAGCATTTTTAATTTTGTATGCGATGATCCATGTAAAAATCATTATTGCAGATACAACAGCAAAAGAAATTAGTGGTAATTGAAATGCTTGACTCATTGTTTACGGATTTTTATTATTCCTATTGCGTTTAAACCAATAATAAAGGGATATGTAGGATCAAATTCAAACCACTTTTTTGAAAATTTTAAGCTATTCGGACTTTTATGATGATTGTTTTGAAATAATTCTCCCAACATTAAAAAATCAATTGGAAGGGTATTTTTACTTTTGTCGTTATTCTCATAATTTGAATAACCGTATTTATGTCCGCACCAATTTACAATAGCACCATGAACGGGTCCCATTAAGAAGTGGATTGGTAATAGGAAATACTGCCACCAAGCGGTTATGAAATAAAAATAAAACAAGAAATATAGCACTCCGAAACCTATTCTTACGAGCCACATGTCACTTATTTTATCCATTATCGGCCACACGGGATATTCGCCTCTGAATGCTTTTTCGGGCTCTACCTTTTTAGAAACGAAGTCGAAATATATTTTTTTAGTATGAAGCATCATTCCGAAAACGTCTTTGAAGAAATGTGGGGAATGTGGATCTTTTTCTGTATCGCTGTAAGCATGGTGCATGCGATGTAATATTGCATATCCTCTAGGATTTAAGAAGGAAGAGCCTTGCGTTAGAAATGTAAAAAAATAAAAGAATTTCTCCCAAAACGGACTCATTGTAAACATTTTATGAGATGAGTAGCGGTGCAAGAAAAAGGTTTGACAAAACAATGAAAGAAACCAATGTATAAGGAAAAAAAATAAGATGTACATAGTCGATTTTTTATTAAAATTTACGTAAAAGTATTCAAATTAAAAATATAACAAATTTAATTATGAAAATGTTTTAGAATAATTGTTATTCCTATCTTTACACATAATTATAAGATATTAAAGATGGATTTAAGTAAATTAAAAAAACGCCCTTCCTATCCCTTCGATACAATAGCTGTCGCTATTTCATTTTCTCCTCGTTGTCAGTCATTGCTTGCGGAGGCTAAAAGATTGTCGGATGTTTTAGGGGCCACTTTGTTGCTGTTGCATATTGGTGAAAAAACGAAAGTAAAAGAAGAGGAATTGGATGCGATAATGGAGGCTGTTGGTGTTAATTCCAATCATTCCCGTGTTATTTGGATGGAAGGCGAACCTGTTGACACGATATTAAAATTATGTAAACTGAATATTGTTGATTTACTTGTTTTAGGAGCACTAGAAAAAGAAAATATACTTAAATTTTATCTTGGTTCCATCGCCAGAAATATCAGCAGAAAAGCAAAGTGTTCGGTTCTGTTAATTACAAACCCTTCCGTTGAGTCAGTTAAATTGAAAAAGATAATTGTGAATGGCGTTGAAAATCCAAAAACAATTCATACTATAAATACTTCTTTGTATTTGGCTAAGCATTTGAAGGTAAAAGACCTCAGTATTATTAAAGAAGTAGACGTTTCTGGTATAGCCATGGCAATAGCTGATAACACTACAGCGCCTCAGACGAAAGAGATAAAAAAGAACATAACAGATGAGTCGGAAGAAACGCTGCAAATGATCATCGATAAATGCGATATCGGTGACATTAACGTTACTGATAAAATTATTAAAGGAAAGCCTGGATATGCCATCAGTAAGTTCGCTAAAGATAAAAAAGCAGATCTGTTAGTAATTAATTCACCTGATACACATTTAAATGTTTTTGATCGAATCTTCACGCATGATATTGAATATATTTTAGCCGATTTGCCTTGTAATGTTTTGATTGTTCACTCTAGAGTATAACTCCAATATGATTAAGCTTGCTCATAATGAATTAATAGTTTTGCTTTTATCGATCAGTGCGATGCTGATCATTTCCCGTATTTTTGCCGAATTGGGAAAGAAGTTGAAGCTACCTATTGTGATGGGTGAATTGATTGTTGGTATTATTTTAGGTCCTACCATTTTAGGGATGCTTTACCCTGATATTTTTGATTATTTATTTCCAAGAACAGGTAATATTCCAATTGCTTTGGACGGTATTTTCAGTTTGTCTGTTATCATGTTGCTTTTTGTTGCAGGAATGGAAGTGCAGCTTTCATTAGTGCTAAAACAAGGAAAGGTAGCAGTTTATACCAGTTTGTTCAGCATGGTCATTCCTTTTTTTACTGGTTTTGCTGTAGCTTGGTTCTTTCCTGAGATTTTTTCAATCAGTAATGAGCAAGGTCCTAAATTATTGTTTGCATTATTTTTTGGTACCGCATTGTCGATTTCCGCTTTGCCTGTTATTGCAAGAATTCTTATGGATATGAATTTGTTTAAAACAAATATCGGGATGGTTATTATTGCTTCTGCAATGTTTAATGACTTACTGGGCTGGCTCATTTTTTCCTTTATATTAAGTTTGACACATACGAATGATGGCGAACATCTGAGCTTGTGGTATACCGTAATATATATTATTGGATTTGGTTTGTTTATGCTAACTATTGGAAAAAAAATAATTGATAAAACATTGCCTTGGATGCAAACGAAATTGTCCTGGCCGGGTGGTGTTCTTTCCATATCATTGGGAATATGTTTGTTATCCGCTGCTTTTACCGAAGCAATTAATATTCATGCAATACTCGGTGCTTTTATTGCAGGAATTGCATTTGGTGATAGTGTACATTTGCGAGAACAAGCCCGTGAAATTATTCATCAGTTTGTAACGAACTTTTTTGCTCCATTATTTTTTGTATCCATTGGCTTGAAAATTAATTTTATTGAAAATTTTGATCCCTTAATAGTATCCATCGTTTTAGTGCTTGCATTTGTAGGCAAGGTGTTGGGAGCTACTATTGGTGCGCGCATAGGAGGAATGAGCAAGAATCATTCGCTTGCAGTTGGATTTGGAATGAATGCACGTGGTGCCATGGAAATCATTTTGGGAACATTGGCTTTGAATGCGGGGTTGATTTCAAAACCTATTTTTGTTGCTTTAGTTATTATGGCCCTTATAACAAGTTTGACAAGCGGTCCTCTAATGAAAAAATTTATAGATTAGGAAATGTTAGGATTGAAATTACCAACCGACCCGCGCTGGGTAAATATTGTTGAATCAAATATTGATGACATACTTACCGATCATGCATGGTGTGAGCAAAAGGCGGCCACTAACGCTTTGTCTTTGATTATTAACAATCCGAATTATCCCGAATTGGTTTCCGCTCTTTTGGAAATTGTAAAAGAAGAGGTGGCGCATTTTGAAATGGTGCACAATCTGATTCTTGCTAGAGGTAAAGTATTGGGTATCGAACGGAAAGATAATTATGTAAATGAATTATATAAATTCATGCAAAAGGGTGGAAGTAGAAAATCTTCCTTGGTTGACCGCTTACTTTTTTCTGCTATGATTGAAGCTCGAAGTTGTGAACGTTTCAGAGTGCTTTCCGAAAATATTAAAGATGTTGAGTTGGCTAAATTTTATCGTGATCTGATGATCAGTGAAGCAGGTCATTACACAACATTTATAGGTTTTGCTCGAAAATATGGCGACGATATAGATATCGATAAACGTTGGAAGGATTGGTTGGAGTACGAAGCGTCGATCATTACAAAATATGGCAAAGATACAACCGTTCATGGCTAATCGTTCTTACTCAATCATCATTTTTGATTTCCAGGTTTCGGGTATCAATATGGTTTGATTTGTTTTGTAATTGAAGCATACAATTATTGCTAATCCTTTTGCCAATTCTACTTCAATTCCATTCTCTGATTTAACGATTGAGCAACTCATATCAAAACTTTTGGTGCCCATTTTTGAAACCCATGTGTAAACAAAAACCTTGTCTTCCAATAAAATTGGATGCTTGTATTCCATTTCAATTTTTGCAAGAATAACTCCTTCATTTATCCAGTCTATTTTAATATTATCGGCAGAAAGTGCATCAAAATAATCTACACGTGCTAATTCAAAATAAGTAATGTGATTCGCATTATTGACGTGTCCGAGTTTGTCTATATCCTTGAATCGGATCTGGATGGGTGTTTTATGTTTGAAAGGGTGTTCGGACATCATATTATTATTTAATCAATATTTTTGTAAAGTATTTCAATTTCCATTTTTAGAACTTTACTATCTTATTCATTAGCTGTTAGAATATTGTATAAGAAAATAAACTTTACGATTTTCACTTTCATTTTTATTTAATCGAGTTGTTCGTAAATAGAATTATTGCTTTTAAATTCAGGAACTAATTCTTTCATTTTTTTAACGATTGATTGGTTGTTTTGCTTACTAAATAGTTCTATTAACTGACTTATTGATGCTGAAATATTTTCGAAGTCATATTCTTTAACTTTAGCAATCATAATTTGTTTGTGATGAGTTGGCATCGTATTTTCGTGATCAGCAAGTAACTCCTCGTAAAGCTTTTCTCCCGGTCGCAAACCGGTATATATAATGCTGATATCTGTATCGAGTGTCAATCCCGAAAGTTTAATCATTTTTTTTGCAAGGTCTATAATCTTAACAGATTCACCCATATCGAATATGAAAATTTCGCCACCTTTACCCATTGCTCCCGCTTCAAGAACCAATTGACACGCTTCAGGAATAGTCATAAAAAACCGGGTAATATCAGGATGTGTAATCGTTATCGGTCCTCCATTTTCTATTTGCTGTCGAAAGCGCGGTATTACCGATCCGTTAGATCCGAGAACATTTCCAAAGCGTGTTGTTATAAATTTTGTGTTCGATTTTTTACTGAGTGATTGTGTATAAATTTCTGCAATGCGTTTACTTGCACCCATCACATTTGTTGGATTTACAGCCTTGTCGGTAGAGATCATTACAAATTTTTCAACATTGAATTGAGAAGATAAATCGGCTAAATTTTTTGTACCAGATACATTTGTAAAGATCGATTCGGAAGGGTTGTTTTCCATCATCGGTACGTGTTTATAAGCTGCAGCGTGAAAAACAATTTGTGGTTGAAAGGTCTTGAATAAATTCTCCATCCTTTCTTTATTACGGATATCACCCATAACTATTTCATATGATTCTTTTTCATACTTATCAAATAGTTCCATCTCCATTTCATATAATGGAGATTCAGACTGATCAACTAGAATTATTTTTTTTGGATCGAAACGTAAAACTTGTCTGACAATTTCACTGCCAATACTTCCAGCTGCACCTGTCACTAAAATTATTTTATCAGATAATTGTTGTTTAATATTTTCTTTATCCAGTTGAATTGTTTCGCGCTCCAATAACTCTTCAATCTGTATTTTTTTAATTTGTCTGAAACTCAATTCTCCATTTATCCAATTGCTAACCGGTGGGACATTTAAGACCTTGGTATTGTGATTTAGGCAAATGTCTACAATCTGTTTCTTTTTTGATGGTGAAAGATCCTGAACGGAAATAATTAAATTTGAAACGTCATTTTCTTTTAAGAGGTTATTGAGGCGTGCAATGTTATAGATGGTAGTTCCTTCTAATTTTTTGCCTTGTTTTTTATAGTCATCATCAATAAAACCTATTACGTTGTATTTAGTTCCTGCATCTCTGTCCAATGTTCGTTTAGTGATTATTCCGGATTCACCAGCCCCAAAAATAATCACACTGCGTTTTTCTTTATGTGGGTTTGTTAGTTCCAGATACAATGCCTTGGACATCACTCTTAAGCTGATCATTAAAAAAGCCGTTGCCATATAATCAATAATGATAATGGAGAATGGAATCAGGAATTTTTGATTAATAAAATAGTAGGAAATGGAATTTACAAGAACGAATAAAATACTGCCGATTGAAATAACTACGAAAATTCGCTGCGCATCTTTTGAGCTGGTATATTTTACAATTCCTTGATATGTTTTTGATAAAAAAAAACTAATCGCTCTTATTCCAAGAACAACTCCGAAAATAATAGGAAATGCATCTATTTCTTCCTTGGGAATAGAAAAGTTGAAGCGAACCAGATAAGCCAGCATTAATGAAAACAAACAAATAGCAATATCGATGAAAAAAATAATCCATCGGGGCATACTACGTTGAAATAAAAAATCGAGCATTTTCATATGAAATTGAACAGATCAAAGATAATTAATATCATTGGATTATTATCTATCAAAAAATAAGTAGATCGCTCTATTTTAAAAGTATAATTACTATTTTTACAAATAATTTCGGAAATTGTGTCAAATTATCAGAAGATGAATCACTATGCTCGATTATAATCAGGAAGTCATCAATAGCATTGCATTTAAATCGTTAGAAATTGCATCCTTTGTTACAGAGCACGACGATTATATTGATTCAAAAACGGTTGAGTCATTTGGCGATGAGTGGACCAAATTTGATTCTTTTGATGATGCTGAAATTACCAAAATTGGGAATGAGTATTTTGATATTGTCGATTCTCAGATATTAAATAAAGAATCTGTTGTCCTCGATTTAGGATGCGGTTCAGGCAGGTGGTCGCGCTATATGTCCGATAAAGTTAAGTTTATTGAAGCAGTTGATCCCAGTGCCGCTGTTTTTAGTGCAGTAAAATTAAATCAGGATCGTTCAAATATTCGAGTTACCAGAGCTGGTGTAGACAATATACCTTTTGCGGATAATAGTTTTGATATAATCGTCTGCCTGGGTGTTCTTCATCACCTTCCTAAAACAGATGAAGCTTTGAAAAAAGCAGCAAAAAAATTAAAGACAAATGGGTACTTTTTACTTTATTTGTATTATAAGCTCGATAATCGTAGCTTTTTCTATAAACTATTTTTTTGGCTTTCGAATATCGTGAGAAGAATAGTATCTCAGCTGCCTTCTTTTTTTAAACACCTTGTATGTGAAATTATTGCTGTATTCGTTTATTTGCCCCTTATATTTTTTGCAGGTGTTGTTAAAAAACTTTTTCCTAAAAAAAGGTACTATAAACTTTTTCCACTATCTTATTATTTGAATAAAAGTTTTACAATAATAAGGAATGATGCATTGGATCGTTTTGGAACACCTCTTGAACAGCGATTTTCAAAAAAAGAAATTGAAGCGATGATGATAAATGCAGGATTTACTGAAATTAAATTTTCTGAAAACGAACCCTATTGGCATGTGCTAGGGAGGAAATAGAAATGGCAAACAAAAAAATTCTATTTATCGCATCACATCGTAAAGACCGCTCTCCAGGGCAGCGATACCGATTTGAACAATACTTTTCTTTCCTCCAAGAAAATGGATTCGATTGCGAACTTGCCTACTTTTTAACTGAGTCAGACGATAAAGTATTTTATAGTCCCGGAAATATTATTAAGAAGTTTTTAATCACCATCAGAAGTGCAAGCAAGCGAATGGCTGATGTCAGAAGAGCCGGGCAATTTGATATCGTGTTCATTCAGAGAGAAGCATTTATGATGGGATCCACTTTTTTTGAAAAACAGTTCAGCCGATCAACAGCAAAAATTGTATTTGATTTTGATGATTCCATTTGGCTTTTAGATACTTCTAATGCCAATAAAATGTGGCAATGGATGAAAAGTGCAAAAAAAACAAGTAAGATTATTGCACTTTCAGATATTGTGTTTGCAGGCAATCGTTATTTAGCTGAATATGCTTCTCGTTTTAATGAAAATGTAAAAATTATTCCAACAACAATTGATACAAAATCTTTTCATCGAATCGAGGAATATAAAAACAGCGATATCATTTGTATTGGATGGAGTGGAAGCCATACAACGATTAAACATTTTGAGGCGGCTATACCTGTTTTAAAAAAGTTAAAATACAAATACGGAGCGCGCATTTGTTTTAAAGTTATGGGCGATCCGCAATTCGAAAATAAAGATCTTTGTATTAAAGGGATTCCATGGAGCAGCGCTACAGAGGTTCAGATACTGTCTACTTTTGATATTGGTATAATGCCACTGCCTGACGATCAATGGGTGAAAGGCAAATGCGGATTAAAAGGGTTGTCATATATGGCCTTGGAAGTTCCTACTGTAATGTCTGCCATAGGTGTGAATCCCGAAATAATAAACGACGGAGTAAATGGCTTTTTGGCTGCTAGTGAAGAGGAATGGGTAGACAAAATTTCGAGCTTGGTTGAATCTTTTGATTTGCGAAAAAAATTGGGTGCTAATGGCAGGGAAACTGTTGTAAATCGATATTCTGTAGAATCCCAGAAAAATAATTATTTGAATGCATTTAATGAATTGATGAAACGATAAAATATTACTTTTGTATCGACCTCTAAAACAGTAATCAGATCAATCAGTTTCAATTAATACCAAATTTAAGATGGAAACAACTTCAGAAGAATTAAAAAGTGTAGCATTAGAAAACAAACATATTTCATTAGGTGCTAAAATGGTACCCTTTGCTGGATATTTAATGCCTGTTTCCTATAGTGGATTAAACGATGAGCATGTAACAGTTAGAAATGCTGTTGGTGTTTTTGATGTAAGCCACATGGGTGAGTTTATTCTAAAAGGTGAGCATGCTTTGGATCTGATACAACGTGTTACTTCAAATGATGCGTCTGTACTTATGGACGAAAAAATTCAATATTCATGTTTGCCAAATGATAAAGGTGGAATTGTTGATGATCTTTTAGTTTACCGGATGAATGAAAACGAATACATGTTAGTTGTTAATGCTTCTAATATTGAAAAAGATTGGAATTGGATCAGTAAGTTCAATACAAAAGGTGTTGAAATGAAAAATATTTCAGATGGTGTTTCTTTATTAGCAGTTCAAGGACCCAAAGCTATTTTGGCTTTACAAAAACTTACAGACATTAATCTTTCCGACATTCCATATTATACTTTTAAAAGAGGAACATTTAATGGAGAAGAAAATGTTGTGATCTCCAATACCGGATATACCGGTGCAGGTGGTTTTGAAATTTATTTTCCAAATGCTGCTGCTGATAGAATGTGGGATGCTATTTTTAATGCTGGTGCCGAATTTGGTATTAAGCCTATAGGACTAGGTGCACGTGATACCTTGCGTTTGGAAATGGGATTCTGTTTGTATGGCAATGATATTAATGATACCACTTCTCCTATTGAAGCCGGATTAGGATGGATCACTAAATTCACAAAAGAATTTACAAATAGTAAAGCATTAGTAGAACAAAAACAAAACGGTGTTTATAAAAAATTAGTAGGTTTTGAAATGATCGATCGTGGTATTCCTCGTCACGATTATCCAATTGCTGATGCAAGTGGAGCAGTCATCGGAATAGTAACTTCAGGAACACAATCTCCTTCATTAAATAAAGCAATCGGAATGGGGTATGTTCCAACAGCTTTTTCTAAAGTGGATTCAGATATATTTATTATAATTCGCGATAAAGCGATTAAAGCAAAAGTTGTTAAGATCCCTTTTTATAAATCCTAAAAAAGTTTTCTACACGCTCTCTCTTATCCGATATAGGTGTTGATTTTGTATTTGCTTATATGAAAAAAAAAATAACAGTTGACGTTTGTGTATCACCTTATCTTTATCCAATTCATCATCGGGAGGATACAATCGTTGTTGTTATTGATATCCTTCGCGCTACCACAGCAATGTGTGCCGCATTTCATTATGGCGTTGAAAAAATGATCCCCGTTGCAACGATTGAAGAAGCTTTTGAATACAAGAAAAAAGGGTTTATGGTTGGTGCCGAAAGAAATGGTGTTCCTCTTGATGGTTTCGATTTTGGAAACTCCCCATTCAGTTACATGAGCGAAAAAATTGTTGGTCAGACAATCGTAATTTCTACAACAAATGGAACGCAAGCAATAGAAGCAGCAAAAGAGGCTCATCAGGTAGTAATTGGTGCTTTTTCTAATATTACGGCTTTATGTGACTATTTAGTTTCCCAAAACAGAAGTATACTTCTATTATGTTCGGGTTGGAAAAATCGTTTCAATTGGGAGGATAGTATTTTTGCTGGTGCAGTTACTTCACGCTTATTTAACGCAGGATTGCACAATACCACTGATGCAGCTAAAGCAATGTCATTCCTATATGAGCAGTCTCAAACAAGTCGGATCAAATTTATTCGTAATTCGTCTCATGCCGAACGCCTTGCTGCTATGGGGCTTAAAAAGGATATAAAATATTGTTTTCAATTGGATCAAACAACCGTTATCCCAGTTCTTGAAGGTAAATATTTAGTAAAGCTGACTTAACATTTTTATCTCATTTATTCATTATCTTTACTCAACAGAACGCGCATATTTAAATGCGCATCCGTTAATATATTTCATGCGTAAACTTTTCATTACTATCTTTTTTTTAATTGCATTTTTAGTGCTACCCAATTTGCAACCTGCTTATTCGTGGGGCTTTTTTGCGCATAAAAAAATTAATCGTATGGCTGTTTTTACTTTACCCGAAGGCATGGTCGGGTTTTATAAACAACACATCGAATATATTTCTGAACATGCTGTTGATCCGGATAGAAGAAGATATGCAAATGAAGATGAAGCGCCCCGTCATTATATTGATATCGATCATTATGGAAAATTTCCTTTTGATTCTGTCCCAAAGTGGTGGAAAAAAGCAATTGCAAAATATTCAGAAGATACCCTTAAAGCGTATGGTATCGTTCCTTGGCACATCGAAAAAATGGTGTATCGTTTAACTGAAGCTTTCAAGGAAGAAAATTTAGATTTGATCCTGCATTATTCTGCTGATCTTGGACATTATATTGCCGATGCTCATGTTCCGCTGCATACAACTGAAAACTATAACGGACAATTAACCAACCAAAAAGGCATACATGGTTTTTGGGAATCGCGGATTCCCGAATTAAAATCGGAAGGTTACGATTATTGGATAGGGCGTGCAAAATATATTGATAAACCTATTGAAAAGGCTTGGGATGTTGTAAAAGCGAGTCATGCTGCAGTAGATTCCGTATTAACATTTGAAGCGAATCTGAACGCCAAGTATCCGCCTGATAAAAAATATAGTTTTGAAAATCGTGGTGCAAGCTTGATGAAAGTATACTCTAAAGAATACACCGAAGCCTATGACAAATTATTAGATGGAATGGTTGAGCGAAGAATGCGGGAGGCAATCATTACTATTGGTAGTTTATGGTATACAGCTTGGGTAAATGCTGGTAAGCCTAATTTGTCGCGATTTGATGATAAAGATGTTTCTGATTCCTTAAAACAAGCAAACAAAATTTCTGAAGAGCTTTGGAAAACCGGAAAGAACAAAGAGGTAAAAGGTCATGATGACTAATTTTACGGAGAACTTTAAAAAAAAATAAATAAACATCTGTGAATGAAGTTTTTTATAGAACTCCATTGCATGAACATGAATTATTTAAAATTTATAAACATACCTCCCAAACCATTATACTTCTGTCATCACCGCTAGAAATCAAATAATTATTATACTTGCTCCACAATAATTTGTTAACAGAGTTCACGTGTCCATCATAATTCTCTTTGTTGATGCGTATTAATAGTTCAAGAGTACTAGCATCCCAAATCTTTATTGTTTTATCTCTACTCGCTGTAGCAAATAATTTTTTATCCGGAGCGTATACGATATCATAAATTGCGAAGTTGTGTGCCGGGATACTTTTTATTAGCGTATAATGCTTTGCATCCCAAAAATTCAAATGCGCATCACGACCACCACTTAACAAAATACTTCCATCCGGTGAGTAGCGAACGCAATTGGCTGAAAGTGTATGAGCATGAAATATTTTCTTTTCTTCCAGACTATTCAAATCAAAAATGCGGATATTGCAATCGCCACTGGCAATCGCTATTTCGGAGTTTTTATAGTTGATGTCGATGCTGCGGACCTTTTCTGCACAGATCTTTTTTATTTTAATTAGTGAGAGCGTATCAAGGGAACAAATAGAAAAATTTCCGTCACCTCCTGCAGAATAAAAACAATTTGTTTCTGCTGAATAATTTAAATCGAAAATGGAAGATGTGTGATGCTGTAGTATTTTCAGTTCTTTTTTTTTTTCTAAATCTAAAACATGAATGCTTCCTGCGGATGTTCCAACCAATAATATATTTTTTTGAGGAATATTACAAATAGCGTAAACTATGGATGGAAATTGGGCTACAAACTTTTCGGCTTGCAATGTTTCTAAGTTCCAAAGAGCAAGGAACTTATCGCTGCTGCCTGAGAAAAAATGTGACGAATTTGCACCTTTTTCTCTAGGTCCTTCTGATAACGAATAAACGGCACCACTATGTCCAGTTAAAGTGCCTATTTTTTTCACCGCAAGTTTCATGTTGCTAAAATAAGCATTATCCTCCGAGGTTTTCACCTCAGATTACAGAGATTTGCACCGATTCTTTTTTTAATTTTTATTTTTTTTCGTGATAATTTGTGCCATCTGTGGTGCTATTTTATTATGTTTGGACTAGAATTGTCATCTTGTCAGCATGTGAGCACTGGCACATCATTTGACTATGTTCTTCGCTTTTAATAACTTTAAATTATAAACTTAAACTTCTATACCTATGAGTACCGGAAAAATTAATGTTCAAACAGAAAACATTTTCCCAATCATTAAAAAATTCCTTTATAGCGATCACGAAATATTTTTGCGCGAATTGGTGTCAAATGCTGTTGATGCAACTCAGAAATTAAAAACTTTAACATCTATAGGTGAAGCGAAAGGGGATATTGGCGATATTAAAGTTGAGGTTATTTTGAATAAGGAAGCCAAAACAATTACCATCCGTGATAAAGGAATAGGTATGACGGCCGAAGAAATTGAAAAATACATTACGCAAATTGCTTTCAGTGGTGCCGAAGAATTCGTAAATAAATACAAGGATAAAACGTCTGAAACCAACGCAATCATCGGGCATTTCGGTTTGGGATTTTATTCCGGATTTATGGTTGCAAAAAAAATAGAAATTGTTTCCTTATCTTTTAAAGAAGGAGCAAAAGCTGTTCATTGGGAATGCGATGGTAGCCCTGAATACAAAATTGAAGAAACAAACAAGCAAGACAGAGGTACAGATATTATATTACATATTGCAGATGACTCCGAAGAATTTTTAGAAGAGCAACGCATCGATCATTTATTAACCAAATATTGCAAATTTTTACCTGTTGAAATTAAATTTGGTACTCGGAAAGAAGGTGAAAAAGAGAATGAAGTCGAGGTTGATAATGTAATTAATAATCCGTCACCTGCATGGACTAAAAAACCCTCAGAATTAAAGGAGGAGGATTATAAAGCATTTTACCGAGAGTTATATCCAATGACTTTTGAAGAACCGCTTTTTCATATTCACCTCAATGTTGATTATCCCTTTAATCTTACCGGGATTCTCTATTTCCCAAGAATAAAAAAATCAATCGAAGCTCAGAAAGATAAAATTCAATTATACTGTAATCAGGTTTTTGTAACCGATTCCGTTGAAAATATTGTTCCCGACTTCTTGTCCTTGCTTCAAGGTGTAATAGATTCTCCTGATATTCCATTAAATGTGAGTAGAAGTTATTTGCAAAGTGATGCAAGTGTAAAAAAGATTTCTGCTCATATAACAAAAAAAGTAGCCGATAAATTGGAAGAAATATTCAAAAAAGATCGTACTGATTTTGAATCTAAATGGGAAGATATCAAGATTTTTGTTCAATATGGAATGCTTTCAGAAGAAAAATTTTATGAGAAAGCTCAAAAGTTTGCATTGTTAAAAAGTATTGACGGATCCTATGCTACTCTAGAAGAATATGCCGAAAAAGTAAAAGTAGCACAAACCGATAAAGACAAAAAAATAATTTATTTATATACAACAAACGCGGATGAGCAACACAGTTTCATTGAAACAGCAAAAGAAAGAGGATATGATGTGATTGTTTTTGATAGTCCAATTGATGCACATTATATTAATCAACTCGAGCAAAAGTTGCAAAATACTTCTTTTGTCCGTGTGGATGCCGATGTAATCGATAAGATTATTAAAAAAGAAGAGGATCAGCCTTCGAAATTAACTGAAACAGAACAAAATCTTTTGAAACCCATTGTTGAGGGAATGGTTCCAAAAGAAAAATTCACTGTCGTATTTGAAAGTTTAAGTGAAAAAGATGCACCCATGATTATTACAAAACCCGAATTTATGAGACGGATGAAAGACATGAGTGCTATGGGTGGAGGAGGAATGGCCTTTTATGGTTCATTGCCTGATATGCATAACTTGGTCGTAAATAGCAACCATCCCTTGATTTCAAAAATACTGAATGAGAAAAATTCGGAAAAACAGAAGCAACTGACAAAACAAACTGCTGATTTGGCAATGTTGTCGCAAGGGCTTTTAAAAGGAGAGGAATTGACTAAATTTATCAAAAGAAGTGTCGAATTAATAGACTAGACCTCACCCCAGCCCTCTCCAAATATAGAGGGGGCTTGATTCTAGTTTAAAAAAGTATCTTTACTTCTGCCAAAATTCGTCAGCTTGTCACGATGGTTTCTGTGGTACATGCTTTGAAAATGAAAAAATATACTAACCAAAACAAAAAATAAAAAAATGAAAAAAGGTTTAATAATCGGAGGAGGCTTACTTCTTTTTGTATTTATCATCTTTATGATGTATAGGAGTTCTTATAACACAGCGGTGGGTTTACAAGAAAATGTAGATGAAAAGTGGGGAAATGTAGGAGTTTCATATCAACGTAGAGCAGATTTAGTTCCTCAGTTGGTGGCTACTGTTAAAGGTGCAGCTGAAAATGAAAGAGGGATTTTAACAGCGGTTACTCAAGCTCGTGCTGGAATTGTAAATGCAAAAACTCCTGAGGATATGGAGTTAATGGGGAAAAAGATCAATACTGCCATTAACCTTGCATTTGAGGCCTACCCTCAAATTCGCTCTACTCAAAATTTTAGTGATTTACAAACTCAGCTTGAAGGCACAGAAAATAGAATTGCTGTTTCTCGAAAAGATTACAATGAATCCGTTAAGGAATTCAATTCTCACATACGAGGATTTTTTAATAGCATGTTCTTAAACAAAGAAGTGTTCTCTAAAAAAGAACCATTCAAAGAAGCAGCAGGATCAGAAATAGCACCTGAAGTAAAATTCTAATTATAGTTTGTATAAGTATCAATAAACATGAGGTTTGATTTTGGTAACAATTTCAAATTTCATGTTTCTTTTCTCAAATCTAACCAATGAGCTCAAGAAATTTCTTTACTTCCGAACAACAAAAATCCATTCAACAATCTATTGTAAATGCCGAATTAAATACTTCGGGTGAAATTCGTGTGCATATTGATGATAAGTGCAAAGGAGACGTCTTAGATGCCGCTGCAAATATGTTCCATAAAATGAAAATGGATAAAACAGAATTGCGAAATGGTGTTTTGTTTTATTTAGCAGTTTCTGATCATAAGTTTGCTATACTCGGTGATAAAGGAATCAATGAAAAAGTGCCGACTGATTTTTGGGATCATATTAAGGAATTGATGTTGGCACATTTTAAAAAACAAGAATTTACTGAAGGCTTGTGTAAAGGAATAGAAATGGCTGGAGAAAAATTGAAAACGAATTTCCCTTTACAGTCTAATGATACCAATGAACTTACAAACGATCTAAGTTTTGGTAAATAATTAAATCTACTCGAATGTTAAAAAAATATTTTTCTTTTTTCTTTTTATTCCTATCCTTGTTTGCCGTTGCTCAGTCCGATGGAATACCTGAGCGACCAAGTCCGAATAGATTAGTAAATAATTTATCGAAAGAGTATCCTGATTTTATTTCTTCTTCTGAGCAATCACAATTAGAAAATAAGTTAGCTGCTTTTGCAAATGAAACATCCAATCAAATTGTTGTTGTAATTGTAGATGATATTGGAGGTGCAGAGCCTTGGGATTTTGCAACACGTTTGGGACAAAAATGGGGCGCAGGACAAAGTAAAGCAGACAATGGAATTGTTGTTTTGATAAAACCAACAGGTGCAAAAGGTCAGCGTAAAGTGCATATTGCAGTTGGTTATGGATTAGAAGGAGCAATTCCGGATGTAACTGCCAATCAAATTTCAGATAACGAATTAGGTCCAGGTTTAGCTTCAGGAAACTATTATCAAGCCATAGATAAAACAGTTGATGTTTTGATGGCTCTCGCCAAGGGGGAATATAATTCTGCTGCTTACGGAAAAAAAAATAAAGGCAAGGGATTCAGCAAGTTGAAATTGGGCTTGCTGCTTATTGCATTCATCATTTTTATTATTATCAGCATTAAACGAGGTGGAAGAGGTGGCAATGGCGGAATGAGCATGGGTACAGGTTTTCTATTAGGATCAATGTTTAGCGGTGGCGGTCATGGCGGTTTTGGCGGCGGCGGTTCTTCAGGAGGATTTGGTGGTTTTGGTGGTGGTGGTTTTGGTGGTGGTGGTGCCGGTGGAAGTTGGTAATCTGCCAATTCCATGTAATGTAATTACTATTACATATACTGACTTCTGATTTTATTTTTCATAATCTGAATTTTTATTCAATTTTCTCACTACTATTTTTAAATAATTAACTTTGCTGCATAAAAATAGATTATGGCAAAAGTAAAGTTTGGTAAATGGTTAGGTGGTGGTTTAGGATGGGCTTTGGGTGGCCCACTTGGTGGTATTTTAGGATTTGCTCTTGGTTCTGCTTTTGATGCAGCGAGTGTAACGGTTCAAACTGGTGGTCAAACAAATTTTTCTTCAAGTACCCCGTCTTCAAACGTAGGTGATTTTGCTGCCAGCTTATTGGTGCTATCTGCTGCTGTTATGAAAAGTGACGGAAAGGTATTGAAAAGTGAATTAGATTTCATTAAACGTTTTTTAAGTAATCAATTTGGAGAGCAAAATGCCCAGCAACAAATTTTACTTTTACAGCAAATACTAAAACAAGATATTCCCCTTCATGATGTATGTATTCAAATTAAGCAATACATGCCTCATTCCGAAAGACTTCAAATTATACATTATCTTTTTGGTATTTCAAAAGCGGATGGTCATGTTCATGAATTAGAGCTGCAAACCATTCATACTATCGCCAATTATTTAGGGGTGAGTGCAGCAGATTTTAATTCTTTGAAAGCAATGTATTTCAAAGATGTGAACAGTGATTTTCTTATTTTAGAAATTACTTCTTCCGCTACCAATGAAGAAATTAAAAAAGCTTATCGCAAAATGGCTGTAAAGTTTCATCCGGATAAAGTTGCTGCACTTGGTGAAGATGTTCAAAAAGCAGCAAATGAAAAATTTCAAAAGGTTCAGAACGCCTACGAAAACATTAAAAAACAAAGAGGGTTTTCTTAAATTCTTTACTACTTCAAATTCGTATCGATTGTTTCTATTAAAGCACTTGGAACCATTTCAATATAACATTTGTTGTATTCTTGTTTGAACAGGTTATAATTGTTGTTTGAGATGAATTGGTAGGCATCATTAACCATGTTTTCGATGATCATTCCATATTTTCTTTTCCCGTTTTTCAAATAGATAACAGCTTCAATAATTCCGTCATTTTTACTTCTTTCAATATTCATATTTTTTATTTTTAGTAAAATTACTTCTGTTGTATTAAGAAAATATTACTTCAGAGTTATGAAAATTATTCAAAAAAAAGAGCAGTCCATTTTTGACTGCTCTTTTTTTTGAATTAAAAAATAATTAATCTTTTTGTGATAAAAGATGGATAAAGCCTTCCTGCTGAACCGTTTTTCCATTCAGACCAGTTGCTTTTAATACATAGAAATAGACGCCATCTGTAGCCATTTTCCCATTTTTTGTTTCGCCATTCCAGCCCCCTGTAATTCCATTATAGCTGGCTATGTTCAATCCCCAACGATCATATATTTCGTAAGTGATCTCTTTAATGTTGTGGGAACTAACTATAAAGAAATCATTATTACCATCACCATTCGGGCTAAATACATTTGGAATAAAAATAGTTCCTTCACCAATAACAATGATACAATATTTTGCAGTATCACTACAACCACCATTATTTGTAGAAACAAGTGTGATGCAATAATCACCTTCATTGTTATATACATGTGATGAAGAAGATAATCCCGATGTATTAAAACCGGATGTTGGATCGCCAAATTCCCAAGATGAATTTGTACTTCCTGGAGTTATATCTGTAAAATTCACCTCTGTGTTTGGGACTACAGTTGTTGATGGAGAGACCGTAAAATCAGCTACCGGAACAGGTGAAACGGTAATCATGTTTGAAACTGTGATGTTTCCGACACAACCATTTGCATCAATACATTGGAGTGATACGGAATAGACACCTGCTTCTGTGTAACAATGTGTAGGTGACGATACAAAAGACGTGTCGCCATCACCAAACAAATAAAGTGTGTTACTGCATATTGTACTTACAGATTCGGAGAAATTGATACATACAGGAGCGCAACCGCTATTAATGTCTGATGTAAACGTAGGAGCTGGTGCAGCATTTACAGTAACAATTTCAGTGTCTGTATCGCCACAAGTACCTAAAATGCTATAGGTAATCGTAAATGTACCACCTCCAGAAACCGATGGATCAAATGTTCCTGTTGTACCGCTTGTAATACCTGTACCCGTCCATGTTCCTCCTGAATTTGTTGCCGACATATTAAAAGGACTTCCGTTCGAGCAAATTGCACTTGCTGGTAAAATAGTAGCATCTGCAACCGGCAGAACGGTCATGTTCACCGTGTCTGTTGTGCCACAGCTGCCCGGGATAGCGTATGTGATCAGGAATGTTCCTGCAGTTGTTGGATTGAATGTACCAGCTGTTGCACTTGTAATACCTGTTCCTGACCATACTCCTCCCGTATTTGCAGCGCTGAAATTAAATGCAGCTGATCCTTCGCAAACGGGTGGATGTGGTGTTATTGTGGAATTTATAGTGGAATAAACAGAAACTGTAACAGTATCAGTTGCTGCACATGTTCCTGAAATATTATAAGTAATAACCTGTGAACCGACACCCGCCGTTGCTGGATCAAATGTTCCTGAAGCGCCACTTGTGATGCCTGTCCCTGACCATGTTCCTCCTCCAGTTGCTGCTGTTAAATTGAAAGCAGGATCTAAAATGCAGACATTTGTTGGCTGATTAATAGTTGGATCAGAACCACTTGTAACTGTTATCAGCATTGTATCGATTGCATTACACAAGCCGGGAGTTGTATAGGTTATCAAGGTTGTACCAATTCCGGCCAGACTTGGATCGAAGGTGCCTGTTGTTGTGTTTGTTATTCCAGTTCCAGACCACGTTCCACCTAATGTATCTACCGTGAGATTAAATGGAGGAGAACTCACGCATATCGCAGGAACAGCAGTTATTTCAGGATTGTTTCCTATGCTTGGAGTTAATTCAACAACAAATGTAAAACTTACTGGAGCAACGCAGGCAGAAATTGGTGTTCCTGTTACTGTATATGTTGTTGTTGTTGTTGGATTCGCTATTACATTCGGACCAGTGATTGGAGTTAATCCTGTGGTAGGTAACCACGTCCATGTATAATCATTTACAGTTACACCATTAACAGATATAGGTACAGGTCCGCCACATGTTGGAATCGTATCTGTATAGGGAGTACAAACTTGAGGAGTTGAACCGGTTGACCCTGGATAAGTTAAATATAATAAATTATTAATTGCCTGTGTGGCATATGCGTCATCGAGTATCACTACAAATTTTAACACTTCCGTTGCACCTGGGGCGAGGTTTTGAATTTTGTATGCAAGTGCAATTGCTTCATCTGCAAAATTAGTTGCACCAACAGTTTGAACAAAACCAGCTGATGAACCATTCCAAATGTTTGAGGCATCTCTGTTAGAGAAACCTCCATACATGGCTCTCCAGTTAGCACCAACTGCCGCTAAACCAAGGTAGGATTGTGGTTGTGAAGCAGGGACGATTGATGTTGCACTTACGTGAGCTAAATTACAACCTACACCAGGCTGACTAACAATTTTATTTAGAGTGGTATAATCCAGACTAAGTGAAACGTTATTATCAGGATCCAAATTTCTATAATAAAAAAGTTCAGGAATGATTGCACTTGTATTATTCGTAATGGATACAGTGGTTGTATAATATAAATCTGTTTCCTGAAGAAAGTAATTTATTTTAAAGTGTAAATCTGTTCCACTACTGATAAGGTCTCCCTCCCAATCTGCAGAATAACAATTAAAATTATGACTCCAATCAGTCATTGCTCCGGGGATATCCCAAATTGGAATCGCATTATTGCTTGCAGAGGTGCCTCCAGTGGTTCCAATCTCAATACCCCATCCATTTTCAGGAGTTCCAGGAGTAAAAAAGTCACCATCAAATGTCGCCCATAAATTAACCTGAGGATTTGCAACAAATCCAAACTGTGGATTTCCCGAGCGAAAGTGCATTCCTGGAAGTGGAGGTGAAACAGCTGTAAAGCATCCTTCAAATCCACCTTGCCCATCCAAACCAATTTCTAAACTTGTTGCTTTTATATAGGCATTTGGTCCAACCAATTGGGCTTTTATAAAGCTTGTTTGGAAAAGTAAAATCACAATAAAAAGTGAAAGTGCGAAGTAGTTTTTTTGTTTCATTTTTATTTTATATTATTATTATTGGAGTTTGTTATTCTCTATTTAGCATTTAATAATTGTATAAAGCCTTCCTCTTCAATTATCTTATTATTCATTGTTTTTGCATTTAGGATGAAATAATAAACCCCATCAGAAGCAATTGATCCACTGGTGGTTCTGCCATCCCATCCTGTTTTAGCATCATTCAAAGCTGTCCATTCTATGATTTTTAATCCCCAACGATCATAGATCGAACAGTTTAATTCTTTTACAGAGCTTGATTCAAAATAGAATATATCATTTATGAAATCGCCGTTCGGACTAAATACATTTGGAATTACAATAGTAGCTTCATCAGCAATCGTAATACATTCGCTGGCAGTGTCAGCACATCCACTTGTATTAGATGCAACTAAAACAATACAAAAAACACCTTCATTAGAAAAAACATGCGTATCACTTGATAATGAAGAAGTATTTGTTCCTGAAGCGGGGTCTCCGAAATTCCAAGATGAAATACCTCCATTGGTTGAAATATCAGTAAATGATACGGTTGAATTTACTGGCAATACACCCGATGGAGAAACCGTGAAATTCGCAACGGGATTTGGAAGTACCGTAATCATGTTCGTGATGGTTGCTGTGTCCGTACAATTATTCAGATCTGTACAAACAATGCTAACAGTATAGTTTCCTTGATTTGTATAACAGTTTGTGGCTGTTGATGAAGTTGATGAATTTCCATCACCGAAATCAAATAGCATTGCACTACATGAATTTGATGCTGCTTCATTAAATGTAACACAAACCGGTGCGCATCCAGTAGTAATATCGGAAGTGAAAGTTGGTGTTGGCAAAGCGTTTACTGTAATGTTTTGTGATGCAGTATCACCACAAGCACCCGCTATAGAATATGTAATAATGTTGATTCCAACGTTTGCTAATGAAGCATTGAATGTTCCGTTAACAGGATCTGTAATACCTGAACCGCTCCATACACCACCCGAGGTAGCAGCTATTAAGTTAAACACTGCTGCATTTGCACACAATGGTGTAACTGAGCTTATACTTGCATTCGCTCCTGACGTAACAGTAACTGAAACGGTATCAGTAGCACCGCAGGTTCCAGAAATAGAATAGGTAATTGTAAATGTGCCAATACCAGCAATTGCCGGATCAAATGTGCCACTTACTCCAGATGTTATTCCTGTTCCAGTCCAGGTTCCACCAGTTGTTGTAGCTGATAAATTAATTGGGCTTGCACTCACACATAAAGAGGAAGCAGGGGTGATAGTTGCATCTGCATTTGGCGTTACAATTACCAATGCCGTATCAGTAGCACCGCAGGTTCCAGAAATAGAATAGGTAATTGTAAATGTGCCAATCCCAGCAATTGCCGGATCAAATGTGCCACTTACTCCAGATGTTATTCCTGTTCCAGTCCAGGTTCCACCAACCGTTCCAGCACTTAGATTGAACGCGGATGAACCTAAACAAACAGGAGCCGAAGTATTTATGGTTGCATCAGCCAATAGCGTTACAGTAATGGTAACAGTAGCGGTAGATGCCGGACAAGGCGTACTTGCAATGCTCCATTGAAAAACATTTGCTCCTGCACCTAAACCTGTTACCG
>CANIFU010000029.1 GCA_947466965.1 Bacteroidota bacterium | reverse complement strand
TAAAAAAATTTAAAAACAAAAAAAAAATAAGTAATGTTATTTTTTAACTATTTGATTATGTTTAGCTTACATTAAAAGCGATTGTTTTAACACGTTCTGTAAGTGTTCCGTTTAGGTCAGTTTCTTTTAGCGTCAACTTTTTAGCATTTTCTTCTTCAAATACCTGTTTCACCGATTTAATAATTCCAGCAGGCACATCTTGTTTATAAAATTGATTCATCAATACATTACAATTTAATTCTCGGATAAGCGCTTTCAGAAATTCAAATAATTCTGATCTGTTTTTTACTCTGGAAGAATTAGTTCGAAATTTTTCATTTTCTAAGAGTGACTCTTTTTTTAAAACAAGGCAAAGCTGTTTAAACTGTTTATCATTTCCTATGGCTAATACAATTAATTTGTCATCAGCAGTTAAAAACAGTTCTCCATAAGGAGCAATATTGGGGTGTAGTGATCCGATTGGTTGAGGATCTTGTTTTTCCATCAGCCAGTTAGTTGCCTGATTTGCTAAAGAAGTAATCGCTGAATCGTATAAAGAAACAGAGACTTTTGATCCTTTTCCTGTTTTTATTTTATTAATTATTGCAATTAAAATGCCTTCCTTCAATTGATGAGCAGCAAGAATATCAATAAGAGCAACAGGCATTTTTATAGGGCCACTTTCAGCTGTTCCATTCATAAACATAAAGCCTGTTTCGGCTTGCAGCACAAGATCGAAAGCGGTTCGGGTACTCTCTTCACCAAATCCTGAAATATGGGCATAGATTAGTTGGGGATTGATAAGTTGCAAACGCTGGTAGTCCATTCCTAGTTTTATATCATCTCCTTTTTTATAATTTGTAATGACAACATCAGCTTCTTTTATTAAATCCAGAATAATTTTTTTATCCCCTTCTAGTTTTAAATCAAGGAACAGACTTTTTTTGTTCCAATTTACAGCAGCAAAATAAGCAGATGAATCAGCCGTAGGATTTTCGGTGGGCAATTTCCAACTTCGAGTTACATCTCCGTTTGTAGATTTGTTTTCAATTTTAATAACTGAAGCACCTAATTCAGCAAAGAACATTCCGACAGCTGGACCAGCTAGCACATTTGCCAATTCAATTACTTTCAGATCTTTGAAAAAAGTATTCATGCTATGGAGTTTTAGAATGCAGGTTGTTTGGGTTTATTCTTTAATACCGATTCGATTTCATTCATAACATCATCACTCAATTTTTGAACAATTTCAATGGCTTGTAAGTTGTCTTTTAACTGTTCAACTTTAGATGCACCAGTGATAACAGTACTTACATTTTTATTTTTTAAGCACCATGCAAGTGCTAATCGGGGAAGGTTTGTTTGCAGTTCATTAGCAATTAAGGTTAACTTTTTTGCCATTGCAATTTTTTCTTTTCCTTCAGCTCCGATAGTAGCTTCTTTGAGCCATTCCATATTCGACAATTCAATACGGGTATCTTTTGGGATTTCATTGTTGTATTTTCCGCTAAGAATTCCGGATGCTAAGGGCGACCAAATAGTAGTTCCTAAACCGATTTCGGAATACAATTTTGAATATTCAACTTCAAATCGTTCGCGGTGAAACATATTGTATTGAGGTTGTTCCATAGTAGGAGGAGTTAAATTATATTGTCTGGCAATGCCATATGCTTCCATAATTTCCTGAGCACTCCATTCGCTTGTTCCCCAATATAATATTTTTCCTTGTTGAATTAAAAGATCCATTGCTCTAACGGTCTCTTCAATGGGTGTGTTTTTATCTGGACGATGGCAATAAAAAAGATCGAGGTAATCGAGTTGCAAGCGTTTAAGGGCATTGTTACAGGCCTCTGTTACGTGTTTCTTACTTAAACCAATTTGATTCGGAAGTTTTCCACCCCAGAACACTTTTGATGAAATAATATAGGTAGAGCGATCCCAATTCATTTTTTTGAGAATGTTACCCATAACCGTTTCTGATTTTCCGCTGGCGTAGGCTTCCGCATTATCAAAAAAATTAATTCCGATATCATATGCTGTTTTCATACAATCTTCGGCTATGTTATTTTCAATTTGATGTCCAAATGTTACCCATGATCCAAAGGAAAGTGCGCTAACTTGTAATCCTGATTTGCCTAATCTTCTGTATTCCATAAGTTGATGTTAGATGTTAAATAAAAGTATTAAAAAGATAAAAATGTGTAAGAGAATTCAGGACGAATTTATTGATGGTTGCAAGAGGTTTTAAAAAGTACTCGGGAGGAGATTCGAACTCCCACGTCTTTCGACATACGCCCCTCAAGCGTACACGTCTGCCAGTTTCGCCACCCGAGTATGCAGCAAAGGTAAGGGTTTTTATTTAACGAAAAAGTAAATTTATTCGGTAACAATCGCGCTTATTGCAATTGTCACATTGTCCGACAAGGATATACTTTTTCCGCCTATTCCAAAATCTTTTCTATTGATTGAAAAGCTTCCTTTAAATTCTGTTTTTTCAGGGATTTTCATGAATGTAAAAGGAATGATCACTTCTTTTGTGATTCCTTTCAGTGTAAGGTTGAATGTCCCTTTGAAAGTTACTAGTCCTGTTTTTTCAATTTTAGTCGATTGAAGTATGATCTTCGGAAATTTATCTACGTTAAAGTAATCTGGTTTTCTCAAGTGTTCATCACGCATGTTATTACCTGTGTTAATGCTTTTTGAGCTGACAACCGCTTTAATAAGCACTTCTTCGGGCTTCAATGGGTTAAATTTTATATCCGCTTCTAATAAGGTAAAAGCGCCATCAACATTTAGTCCTGCATTTTTTATTTTGAATGTGATTGCTGATGATTTAACTTTCCATGTTGGAGTTTCAGTTAAAAGAAACATTGGAAATATCAGGAATAAGTATTTAAGAATGAATAGTTTCATTTTTTATTTTGGTTTTAAAATGTTATTCTGTTTAAATTTAATTTGATTTTTTTAGCAAAGTAAAAGCCATAAATCAGGCTTTGTTTATTTTTTCAATCAAATAATTTTGACCTACAAACACTCCGCAGGTGCGAATTGCTCCTACGGTTACTCCCAAAACACCATGCATATTTAAATTTTGTCCTGTGAAAAACAAATTAGGGATTTTTGTTGTTGGTGAAATAAATGTTCTCAGAGGATCGCGATAATCCTTTGCTATGCCATATAATCCCCCATCTCTGGCGCCAATATAATCGCGGTATGTAAGTGGAGTAGAGACGGTATAAGATTTAATAACATTTCTGATGTTAGGTATTTTTTTCTGAACTTCATCGATCAATCGTTCCGCTCTTTTTATCTTAAATTCTTCGTATTTTTGACCCCTGCTATCCCGTTGTTTTGGAATTGTTGCAAATGTGTTTTCCCATTCTTTGAGTTCATCATATTTCATATAAGACAATACAGTCATGCTATCCGCATATTTATCTGAGCGTGATGATTTCGGAACAAACATACAATATATATCTGGCCAAGAATTTCCGGTAAAATTCATACTTGACCAAACATCGTTTCGTTTAAAATGATAATAATTATTGTTTCTATATTCAAATGTATTCGGTTTAAGAACAATGTCTACAATAAATGCCGAAGTGGAGTTTTCCAACCCTTGTAATCTGTTAGAGTATGCTTTTTTTATCTTTGTTGATTCAAGAATATTCATTGTTGAAGCGGGATGAATATTTGAAATAAAATTTTTACCTTCAATCCTTTCACCATCTTTCAATTCAACATGGGTAATAATACCGTCCTTTTCAACAATTTTTGTAACCTCTGCATAATTCCGAATTTCTCCTCCCATCGCTTTAATGTTTTTTGTTAAAAGCCGTTCGATCTGCGCACCGCCATCAACACATTTATAAGAACTTTCGATATAGGTGTTAACAACAAGTGCATGAACGTATAGAGGCGTTTTTGAACCATCTCCTGCATACAATGGGTTAGAACCAGCTAATACATTTTGGAGCTTAGTGTTAGTTGTAATATTTGCAATGAAATCACGTGCATTCACGTCCAGGTATTTTGTTCCCAGGATTGGTGCATCATCTGATTTTAATTGGTATAAAGGAAAATAGTCACAAACCTCTTGAATTTGTTTGATATAATTTTTTAATACTTCTCTTTCCTTTGGAAATTGCTGTGAGAGTTGTTCAACAAAATTATCATATCCCTGTGCGTGTTTATATTCAATGGGATCACCATCAAAACTTATATGGTCGAATCCATCCATATCCATCTTGTGCAGATGGAGTTTGTCCATAATATCAAAATATTTAAAACTCTGATTCAGGTTTTGTCCTTCATCTAATCCTCCGATATAATGAATACCTGTATCAAAAATAGCTTTATCGCGAACAAATATCTGAAGACTGCCTCCTAATTGCCGGTTTTTTTCTAATACAAGTACTTTGAATCCTTCTTTACAAAGGATATAAGCACTTTCTAAACCTCCTAATCCGCTTCCTATAATAACTATATCGTATTGGGACATTGATCTTTTACTTTTTAATGATGTACGTGATGTTGGATGTTAATTTTGTATTGTCGATCTTCTCAAAATTTAAATTGTATTTTTTTAATACATCCAAAATAAAGTTTGAAGATACAAATTCTAATTTATTTTTCGTTTTGTTGAAACCGATATTAGTAGATATAAATTCAGTATAGCGTGTTCCCCAATGTCTGCCTTTTAAACTGGAATCAGCATCACGCAGAAGAATCATTCCACCCGGATTTAAATTTTCTATACATTTAATAAGCACCTTTTCTTGATCAGCCATTGGTAAATAATGTAAAATATCGCTCAACACAAATGCATCACTTTTTGGTAAATCACATGCTGTAACATCAGCAGCAAAAAAAGAAAAGTTTTTTGTTTTGGAAAAACAATTATTTGCAATAGCGATTTTATTCTCATCGTAATCCATTCCAATAATTATTCTATCTTCACTCATAAAACCAAGCATATATGGAAGAAATCCATAGCCACAACCGATGTCTGTGATAAGTCCTTTTTTTGGCAAAAGCGATTCAAAGAGTTGATAGTTTCCTTCCAATTTTACTTTTATGCGCATGTACCATTCTAAAACAGGTCCTTTGTAAATATAGTTTTTGCTCAAACGATTAAAAAAGTAATCGACAGTTTCAACTTCTTTCCTAATTTTCGAATATTCTCCTTTAAAATAGGTGCTTATGTTTTTTGTTTTTTCGCTGTATGTTTCCCCAAATGAGTTATCTGTTGCTTTAATTCTGGGTAAATAGCGAACATTAATAGTTCCAGGTTTTAATAAGAAACTGTCGTCTTTGCCTTGCACAAAAGCTGTTCCATGAACCACAATCGGGACGATATCCGTATTTAGTTTTTCTGCAATATAAAAAGCTCCTTTATGAAACCTTCCAATTTTTACCGTTTCTGATCGGGAGCCTTCCGGAAAAATACCAAGAGAATATCCATCGTTAATTAATTCTCGGATCTTGTGAAGGTTTTCTTCATATCCAGCAGATTTAGGAATAAACCCTCCCATTCTCACAATTGGTCCCATAAATGGAGAATTCCAAACCCAATCATTTACCATTAATATTAATTTAGGATTTAAGGATTGCATCAGCAATGAATCGATAACAGAATGATGGTTTGAGATAACAATGGCTGGTTTGTCAAATTGTTCATTCGATGGGTTAATGATCTTTTTTGTTACATGAACATTTACATAGATCATTAATGTGTTAAAAAAGCTACGAAATTTATGAAATATTTTTAACCTTGTTTTTTTGGGAAGTGGCAGTAATTTAACTACTATTAAGCCTATAGGAATAAGTAAAATACATCCCATTACAAACCATGAAAATGCAAAAATAGATTGTAATAAACTCAGGAATGTAAATGGAACATGTTTTTTATATGTTCGCCTAGTGATAAAGAAATTGAATAATGCAGGCTGAATCGTATTTGAAATTATTAATACTGAAAACATTCCAATAATGGTAATTAAACCGATAGATTTTAATGCTGGATGTGATGCGAATATTAATACCCCGATTCCAATCATGGTTGTTGTGGCAGAGATGAAAATTCCGGTTTTATAGGAAGTTAGATTTTTTTGACCTGTTTTATATTCACTCATCAGCGCATCGGTTATGAATATTGCATAGTCGTCACCTAAACCAAAAATAAATGTTGAAATAATGATATTGATAATATTGAATTTAATACCAAAAAACCCCATTATACCTAAAATGCAAAGCCAACTCAACATCATTGGAATATAAGTGATAAAGGCTAGTTCGAATCTTCCGTAGGATATAATAAGCATAATCAAAACCAACAAAGATGAAATTGTAAGTATTAAATTGAAATTATTTTTGATTATGTCAATAAAACGATTGGTTAGAAATTTTTTATCAAAAACAACCAAATTCTCATTTTCTTTGAAGGCATTTACTACTTTGTCTTCATTTTCAGCAGTTGTTTTTATAACGGTAATAACAGTTGTTTCAGTTGGATTTTCATTAATATAGTTGTCGAGCAAGCTTGTTTTTAAACTTCTGAAAACACTAGCATCTATTGTAGAAAAATCCTTTTCTATCATTGAATAGAAATCATCAAAAGCATTTTCTTTGAATTTGAATTTTTCACTTTTACTAATAAGATCAGCTTTTAGTATGGATTTCTTGTTTTGAGTCCAAAAATTTTTCCATCGTTTTATTCTTTTATCTTGTTCCTTTTTTGAGAGAAGAATGTTAGAAATTGTAGAATATTTATTTATAAGTTTTTCCTTTTCTAACTTATTTAATAAAGAAATATTTTTCTCACTGTTTTCAAGTGCTTCATCCAGATTTTTGCCGCTAGTTACAATATAAACATTGCGTAAAGAAACATTGCTTATGGCGTTGAGATTTTGTTCTGCTCTAGCCAACTGAGGATCCATATAATTTAGATTCATCATGTCGCCTTCGAAACTTACGTGTTGTGAGGTAAAAATAGATATGGCTGAGATAATAATGATAAACCAAATTAGAGGTTTGTTTTTTTCGAATTTGTAAGCAGCAATCTTTTCTATGATATTTGGTTTGTGATTTAATTCTTGTGTTTCTACATTTTTTTTCTTACGCATCAAATGAGGAAAGAGGATTAACGTGAATAATGCAGCGCCCATTAAACTTAATGCGGCAAATAATCCAAAATCTTGTAACGCTTCAGATTTAACAAAATATAAACTTAAAAGCGCTCCTATAGTAGTTGTACTTCCTAGCGTAAGCGGAAATGATAAATCTTTGATTGTTGCTTCAGCAGAATTGAGATGCTTGAAATGGGTGTAAAAATGAATACTGTAGTCGATTGCAATACCCAAAATAATCGAACCTGCTCCTAAGGCAATGGAAGAAATTTCACCCTTGAGTAAATAGAGTATAGCTAATGAAAAGGCTGCGCCAAATAGTACTGGAATAAAAATAATAAAGAATACCTCGATTCGTTTGAAGAAAAGCCCTATGAATAAAAATAGGCCGATCATGGTAATTGAAAGCGTGAGTATGATATCACGCTTTATTTGTTTTGCATTTCCAACTGCTACGGCACATGCACCAAAATATTCTGCGCTTACTTTTTTATTTTTTGAAATACGATTAATACATTTGTCAATCGCATCTAGTAGTTTGGCATTTTCGGCTGTTTCAGATGATTTTTTTTTAGGGGTTATAAAAAACAACAAATGTTTACGGTCTCGGGTTAAGATGTATCCGTTTTCCAATTCAAAATTATCATCAAATTGAAGGCTTTGCATGCGCTTTAAGGCATATGGAGTAATTCCTATCGGATCACGTAGTATGTTTTTTTTCAGAACCATACTTGCAGGTGAAAGTAAGGTCTTGTAATTTTTTTCTAATGTACTATCTAGCTTTTCTTTCGTTATAAGATGCTCCAGTGTTTTGTAATCGTATTCTTCCAAAAAAATCGGAAGATTATCCATGAACGTATTGTATACTTCATACATAACATCGTCATTTACTTTGTAGGTGATTTCTTTTATGAGTGATGTATCGATTTGCTGAAGTGAAGAAACAAGACTGTCTGTATAGTCTATTAGTAAATCCGTATCTGTTGAAGTTGTTGAATCGGGTGAGGAAACAGTAACAACTAGTCTGTCAAGAAATTTCGAGTTCTGTAAAATGCTATTGAGACGTTCCACTTTTGCATCTGAGGGCATCATTTTGGTGATATCTTCTTCGAGTTTTATTTTTGATGCAAAATAGCTTACAATAGCAAACGCTCCGAACAAACAAAGAAAAAAAAGGATTCTTCTTTTTTTAAGGAAACGATAAATGAATGTAAATAATAGTTCCATTTAATTTTTATTCGCAGGCTTTAAGATTCTTCCCCCTGCCAGCTTAAGAGAAATATAAGTTATAGTTCCAAATAAGAGGGCCATTATGGCTGCAAATACCATACTTCCCAATAAATATTCGTAAAAATGTAGGAGCACTTTTCCGCTAAAAAGATATTCTTGTATGAGTTGTTTAATTGTTTCTAAGGTGAGTGTATCCGTAGAAATTGTTTCGCTTACTTCTCTGCCTAATAGTATTTGACCTGTTTTTAAACTTCCGTACAATAATAGTGGAATCATTGGAGGTATGCTGATTTGGGCCGCTAATCCAACAATCGCTTTATTTAGTTTCAAAAAATGCGCAACGATTAGCGCTGTCAAAAATTGAAACCCCCAGATAGGAATAATGCCCATGAATACTCCAAATGCAACACCAATCGACTTTCTGGTAATTGATTCGTTTGCATCTAGAAAATATTTTTTAATAACTCGTTTAATGTTTTTTACATTCAGCATTTTTATTAACCGAAATGGTTTATGCCAGAACATTGCTGGAAAAAATAAATAGGTGTTTAGTAAACTTATTCTAGTAAAATCTTTACCGGGTCGAAAATGGCTGATTCTTTTTTCGGGTTCAGCATAAAAAACATTAATACAAACTGGCAATACCTTTATTCCTCGCCATGCTGCTTTTACACTAACCTCAATTTCAAATTCATATTTTGATGTAAAAAATCGCATTCCTTTCATCTTAGAAATCGGGTAGAGGCGATATCCAGATTGAGTATCTGGCAAGTTGATGCCAGTAAAAAGCATAAACCAAAAGTTGGAAAATTTATTTCCAAATGTGTTTTTTTTCGGCATATTTTCCTGATTGAGGTTGCGTGCACCTATTAATAATGAATCAGGTTCTTGCTCTATTTTATCAATAAATACAGGAATATCATCAGCAAAATGCTGTCCGTCACTGTCAATGGTTATAGCGTAATGATAACCTTTTTCCTGAGCTATTTTTATTCCTGTTCGCAACGCTATTCCCTTGCCTTTGTTGGGTGTGTATGAAATAATGTTTAAGTTAGAAAAATCTTTTAGGATTTCGGATGTTTGATCAGTGGCTCCGTCGTTTACTACAATAATTTGTTCTGTGAATTTTAAAACCGAGTTTATTACAATTGCAAGGGTTTGTTCATTGTTATATGTAGGGATGATAACGCAACAATCAAGTGCATCTATTTTTTTTTTATAAAGTTCGTAATCAATTTTAATAGGCATACTTTGAATGAAATAGTTTACAAAAAAATTGCCCTAATCGGGCAAATTTTAGTACTACAAAAATAGCTATTTTTATTGGTTTTCTAATTCCGAAATTAAGAATAATTGAGTCTTAAACTTCTTTAAAACTGCCTTTAAACGTAAAGAAGTTTACATTTACTCCCGAAATTATACTTTCAGCTTGCAATAAGCCATCTTCCTTGGTTTTTGTTTTCAAAGTCATATAAACAAACGTGTCAATTTCAGGGTTCAGAATGGCCGTAAATTTCAGATTATCTCCCTTAACCAATTGTAGCTTTTTATTGGTAATATGTTCGAGTGTTTCTTTAACCATCTGAGTCAAACAAACTCCCGGAGTGATAGGATTACCAGGAAAATGACCTTTGTAAATAACATGCTTAGGATTCATTTCAATGCTGATTGTATATTTATCTGCATTCTTAATTTCTATAATTTTAAAGAAGTCGTTTAATAGCATTACTAAATATATAGTTTAATATTTTTATTTTTTTAGCAAGTTCAATTCAATTTTCAAGTTGATATCATGATGCTGGATTAAAATATTTTCAGGAAAATCGTTTTGATATTTTGATAATGTAAAAGTAGTCTTTTTTATGCTTTTTTTCGCTTGTTCAATATTTGTAAGTCTACCAGATGATTTATCTATATAATAGTAGTTCTCTGATTTCTGTAATTTTATCTGTTGAATAGCAAATACCCCTTTCTTATCTTCGTAGTTTGTCTTTTTTTTATTTAAAAGATTACTCATTAAAAGAGTTTCAATATCGTTTTTAATAACGTTCAATAGTTTCGGATTGTTAAATTGTGGAACGCAATAATGCAATGTAAAAGTACTATCCTTGAACTCGAAATCGAACATTTTCATGCCTAATTCTGTTGTAAAAATTACGCGATAATCGTTTGACGATAGTTGTTTGGTGACTAATAATCCACTGAAATTTTTCTTATATACAGTTATATTTGTTTTGAATAGAAAAGAATTGAAGTTGTCTCCGAAAATAGATTTTGGGTAAGCCGTTGTTAATACATTTGTTTCCTTCAATTGCCTGTAATGACCAAATGAACAGCCATAAAACAGAAGCAATAAAAGACTGCTACTTAATAATAAATTTTTCATCAGCTATTGCTTGGTTGGTTTGCCTGTTTGAAAAATCAATGCTAGTATAATCTTCACTTGGTTCGATCATCTTTACTTTTTCAACTGCATAATCAACTTTATTGATGTACAGTTGGATCACCTTTAAAAAATCTTTTGCTCCTTTTTGTGTTGGTGTTAATTCTAATAAATAAATTTTTTCATTTTCATAAAATTTAGCTTTGTAATCTTTATTATTCAGTAGGTTTCCCTGAACGGTATTCACCATCATTTCGTTAATACTCTTGAACATTTTATTTGAATTGATATCATATTTATTAAGTTTCCCGTTATCTTTAATATACATCTTGTTCTTGTTGATGGCAATTAGATACTTATATGGGGCAATGTATTCCCAGCGAAGCATATTTACTTTTTTGAACTGAAAATGTCCTTTACTTATGATTTTTTCAGACATTACACTTAAATATTTCTCTTGGGTAAAATCGCTTTCAATACTATTGATTAGTTTCGATTGCGCTTCCATTTTTTGTTTGAAAGCAGATGTGTCTTTTACCATTTTATAACCAGAAGGCACTTGTGCAAAGCCGGAAATGGAAATGAGTAATAAAATAATGAATACTATTTTTTTCATTTTTCTTTTGTATTAATTGCAGCTGTATTCGTCCTTTGAATATTAGTTTTAATTGTTTTACTTTCTGGAAAAAAAATATGTTTCGATTCCAAAACGAATTGATTTCAAAACTATGCGTATCCCTTAATTTTTAAAAGTGACTCAACACTTACAATTTTGAAGCCATTTTTAGCTGCAAAATTAAGCGTATGTTCTACTACTTTAATTGTTTTTTCTGATGTATCGTGAAATAGAATAATTGCTCCCGGTTTAATTTGGGAAATAACACGAGATGTTATTTTTTCTTCAGAGTCTTTTGTTGTATCCAATGAACGTATATTCCATCCAATTATAGTGTAGTTTAAAGCTTTTGATGCTTTGGCTAGGTTTGGTGTTGTAACTCCATAAGGGGGTCTAAAAAATTTCATACGCTTTTTAATGATCGAATAAATGATGTCGGATGTAGCATTTAATTCATATAAAAATCCATTTTTACTTTTAAAATCAATTAGAAAAGAGTGTGAGTATGTGTGATTGCCGATCATATGACCAGCTGCATCCATCTGCTTGATGATATCTTCATTTCCCTTTATGTTTTTTCCTATCAAAAAAAATGTTGCTGGTGCATTATGTTCAGCTAGTTTAGACAATATTGTTTTTGTATATTCTGGATTCGGACCATCATCAAATGTTAATGCTATTTCTTTGTCCCTGGTTGTTGCACTACAAAATGCTTTCATGTAAAAATCTGTTTGAATTTTTGCAGAACCATATATAATCAATACTTTAAAGCAGATGACAGGAATAAGAAACCAATAATAGTTTATTTCAAAAAAATAAACTAGCAAAGCTATTGCAATAATTACAATAATGAAGCAGCTGCCAGCAGTTTTGAAGTTTAACATTGTGAAAGTAGAAAAACAGAATGGTCAGTATTTAAGAATGTATTATAGATAAGCACGTTTTTAATCACCTTCGATTTGTTTTCGCCAATTAAAACTGCATTCGGTACAGTTTGTCGTTTAATTATATTTGCTGCCATCCATAAAGCAAAACTAGCGGATGTCTGGTATTCACCACATAAATGCTTGAAATAAGTTGCTGTACTGTTTTTGAAAATACCCTCTTTTAAATTATTGTAGGTCTTATCAAAACGTGCATCACCATTTATTCCATAAACTACTAAATCAATATCGTTAGTTGTTAATCCTTTAGTATGAAGTAATTCATTTATTTTAGTCTCTATTTCCGCGTTGCTTTCCGGTTTGTAAATAGTTTTTATACCGCAAAGAACAGCGTAACAATTTTCGGTTTTTTCGTTACTAAAAACAAAAAAAGAAGCACCTTCACCAGCAATACTTCCATCGGATTCCATGTTGATTAAATCCATCGTTAGAACCTGTTCTTCCTTTTTCCAGTAGCCAATTCGATCACACACCCGATAATATTTTTCGCTAATTTCATCGTGTCCTCCTACGAGTACATTTTTTGCATCACCCTCTGCCAGTGTCATTAATCCATCCAATACAGCGCTCTCAAAAGAAAATCCTTTGTGAACATAAGTGAAATTATAATTCATACACTTTAACTGTAAGGCAATTTGAGCACTTACCGTATTATGTGTCGATTGAATAAAAGAAGTTGGTGTCAGAAATTGTTCATCATTTTCTATGATTGCCACTAAAAATTTTTCAGTATCTTCTAAACAACCCAACGCCGTTCCTGTCATTATCGCATCGGGCATGTCAATTTTTGCATCTTTAAAACAAACGGAGGAAGCGGCAATGCTCATTTTTATAATACGAGCCATTCTTCTTGATAAAATAGGATTTAAAAATTCTTTATAAGAAGGTTCTATGCAACGAAGTGTTTTTGAATTATGTTCAACCAATTCAGTTAAAAAGTCAGGTGTGTCAAATGTATTTTGAGGTGAAACAATTCCAATCCCTTTGATGTATGCTTCCATATTTTATTGGTGTCTTGAGAAAATTAATGCGGATGTATTACCTCCAAATCCGAAAGAATTGGACAATACATGATTTATTTTTTTTCCCTTTTCAAGAGTTGTTGTTGGTTTAAAACTCAATTCCGTCATAGGATTCACGTAATTTAAGTTGGGGAATATCATATTGTGTTTGATTGCAAGTACAGAAAATATTCCTTCTATTGCTGCACATGCGGCTAGTGTGTGGCCTGTAAATGCTTTTGTAGAACTAATATTCGGAACATTTTTTGAAAATAGTTTATCGATAGCTGTTCCTTCAGATAGATCATTTATAGAAGTACCTGTTCCATGCGCATTGATATAATCAATATCCGTAGGTTTTAGTCCGCTTACTTTAAAAGCTTTTTCCATTGCTAAATAAGCTCCAGCACCATCTGGAGAAGACGCTGTTTGGTGAAATGCATCATTTGAATTACCGTATCCTGAAAGTTCAGCCAATATCTCTTTTCCCTTTGCCGATTTTTCTGATTCAATGACAAAAAAACCTGCTCCTTCTCCTAAATTTAAACCCTGACGATCAGAATCAAAAGGCTTGCATTTTTCCTTATCTAAAATCATTAAGGCCATAAAACCATTGATAGTGAAGCGTGTCATCGAATCGGTTCCACCTACAACAACGCGGTCTAAAATCCCGTGCTTGATCAATCGGGCTCCAAACATGATTGCATTTGCAGATGAGGAACAGGCGGTTGAAATTGTTGACAAATAATCTTTTATTCCTATTTTATCAGCAATAAACTCAGTACTATCGCCACATTCGTGTGCTTCAATGTATTTTAGCCAGGGGCCTGTTTTTTCTTTATCCAAGTATTCATACCAATGATTTTCAGTGGTACCCATGCCGCCAACGCTTGTCGATGATATAATTCCTGTTCTGAATTCTTTTATATCAGTTATTCCTGCAGTTTTTAATGCTTCCTGCACAGCAATCAATCCAAGCAATGCAGTTCGAGTGCTTTGTTGTTCTGGAAGCAAACCAGCCATAGCTGTAAGTTCCTCATTACTTGCTTTTATTTCACCAACAGGAATAATTGCTTTGTGACGTGAACGGATGTTTTCGAGAGTTCCAATACCTGAATTAGAATTTTCTAATGATGCAAGAGATTCAGCTACATTGTTTCCAATGGCTGAGATCATTCCCATTCCGGTAATATAAATTTTTGAAGACATAATTTAGTTTCATCACTTAGCATAACAGATTGCTCTGTTTTGCATGAAATGCTATTATAGATATATAATTTTAAGATGTAGATTTAATACTTTAATGGTTGATTAAAGAAACTACTTTTTGTTTGCTTCAATAAATTCAGCCATTGTACGAATGGATTGAAATATTTTTTTTCCGTCAGCAGGATTAGCGACTTTGATTCCATAATTTTTTTCCAACAATACGATCAATTCCAAAGCATCAATAGAATCTAATCCAAGACCTTCACCAAAGAGAGGAGCTTCATTATCAATGTCTTCTTTTTTTAAGTCTTCTAAATTTAATTGTTCAATAATTTCTCCTTTAAGTTGATCGATTAATGCATCCATAATTAGTTTGATAGTTTTAGTTGTTATAAATTTTTTTTAGTTGATCTGAAGTGTGTTCTAAACTTAATATTCCTTTTTCTTTTTCTACTGTGTATAAAAATGCTTCGTACTTGTTTTCATAAAAATCTACCCATCCTGTGATGCAGCATTTAATTTTATTACTGTTTAAAAGTGAGTTAATATATGAACTCATGAAATCAGCATCAAATTTATCAAAAATAAAGAAAGTATTCTCTCCTTTTATGCTATTTCTTATTGCAATTTCTCCAATGAGGATATTGGGGAGTGTGTAAACAAAAACAGCCGGACTTGCAAAATAGTTGTTTTTGTCTGATATATTGCGCTGATGCTCTTCGTCTGTCTCAAGTGAAGAGGCACTATTGGCAATAATTATAGCAATATCAGCATCCTCATTTTTTAAGGTTATTGGGTTGTTTTTAAGTATCAGTTCTGAGACCACAAAAGCTAGTCTGCTTAACTGGTCCATTTTGTAAAATTTTGGATAACTGATCTGAAAATGCTTATAGACTAATTTAATAAAATCAGCAGCAGGTAGGGTTTTGTCTTCGAAAGAAATGCTTCCATCAATGGAAACAGTTCCATTTTTGATTGAACAAAAAGTATTTATATAGTTTTTATATTCCATTTAGTTATTCTGTACTTTTTGAAAAAAAACAGCAGCATTACATCCTCCAAAACCAGCAGCTGTTTTTAGGCAATTATTCACTTGTACATGAAGTGTATCTTTTATAATATTTAAAGGAATTGTAACACCAAGTTCAGAATGATTAAAGGTAGCGATCAACGTATTTTCGCGCATGGAATGCAAGCCGATAATGGATTCAATAATTCCAGCAGCGCCAAGTGTATGGCCGAAATAACTTTTCAAGCTGTTCATAGGAACTGTTGCCAGTTGGGCATCTGAAATAGCAAGAGATTCCATATCATCATTGTAGCGGGTTGCTGTTCCGTGCCCCGATATATAATCGACCTCTGAGGGTAATATTTTTGATTCGGATAATGTTTTGCTGATCGCTAAAAATAAGCCTTCACCGGATCTTGAAGGGCCAGAAATATGATTTGCATCATTTGAACTGGCTCCACCCTTTACAATCAGTTGTTCTTTATTAGTGCTTAATAATTGAATATTGTTACTCAATACGATAGTTCCACAACCTTCTCCCAATGAAATTCCATCACGTTTAGCATCGTAAGGCTTTGCAATGTTATTACTTATTGCTTTGAAAGATTGAAATCCTGAAACAACAAAATGGGTTAGCATATCTCCCCCGCTTACAATTATTGTATCATAGCGATTTTCGTCCAATAATCTTTTTCCTAAAATAATCGCTAATACACCTGAAATGCATGCATTTGATATAACGATGGTTTGATTTGGGTTATTAAAATATCGGGCAATTACTTTCGCAGTTTCCCATAGATAAATACGCTTTTTGTCAATCTGAGTGGCTACGCTAGTTTCTAAAAGATCTATGTTTCCTTTTGTAGTTGAAATAATTAGGAGTGTTTTTTTACTTTGGATGTCTATTTTCTGATTCTGCTTCAAACAATCGCTTATCGATAAGATTACCATTTTTTCAAAACGGGTAAATTCTTCTTGTGGTTCTAGTTTTTCAAATTCGGAATTGATTTGTTGAGTGTCAATAATGCTAGCGAAAACAGGCTCCAAGGAAAGATCAGAGTTTGTGTGTTTTCTAACTCCTGATTGCTTTTTTTTTAACTGTTCGAAGTTTTCAAAACTGCTAAATCCAAGTGGAGATATTATATTATCTGCTACTATGTATGCTTCTGGTTTCAAATTACTAGATTCTTCTTTTTCCATTCCTCAAAAAAATCAGGAATGGTAATGAACAATTCATAATCAAGAGTCATAAATATTTGTGTGGATTCACCGCTTGCTACCAATTCACCATCTGATTCACGGAAAATTTCATAACGAAAAATTATTTTTGCAGCAGGGGAGTTTATAAATGTGGTAATTATTTTTACTTGATCACCATATTTTACAGTTTTTTTGAAATCAACATTAATTTTTATCAGTGGTGTGGCAAATTTGAATTTATAAACATCCAAATAACCCAATTTATATTGCCGGCCAAAAGATTCCCTGCCATCTTCAAAAAACTTAAGATAGTGACCATGCCACACAATGCCTAATGCATCTACTTCACTAAAGCGAACGGGTACCACTGTGGAGTTCGTTAAGGATTTTTTTTCAGTTTTATTCTTTTGTGGTAAGGTTTTCATTTGTTTTATCGAAGTACCAAAGTAGTAAATTTTAATGAATAATCTCTGGTAAAACAATCGAAATATTGATTTTTTTTTACTTTTTAGCTACGATTATTTTTAGTATACAGAAATGCAAAACTTAATGTAAAAATGAAGAAGAGAAGAAGTTTAAATGCATAAGGTAAAATACTTTGAACGGTACCTTCATTTAAAAATAACTTGTGAAATGCGCTTAACCCCCAGTATAATGGAGAGAATTCAACGGCAATTTTAAGTGATTCAGGCATCACAAAAACGGGTACCCATATTCCTCCTAAAGCTGCTAAAATTACAACAGAAATAGCGCCAAATGTGGATGCTTGCTGGTGGGTTTTAAAGATGGACCCTACGAATACTCCATATCCTGTTGCCGCTAAACCTGCTGTTATTGCTACAATTGATATAGCAGGAATACTATTCCCAATGACTAGTTGTGGTAAACCAAACTGAGGAAGTATGTAAATTCCTACCATCAACATTAAAACACATTGTATCAGACATATCAATAAATAGGCGGCAATTTTTCCGGCTAAAACAGTAATATATAATCCAGGCATAGTAAGAATTCGGGTATAACTCCCATCGTCTCTTTCTTTGATGATGCTTCCCGACATGGAGATTACAATAAAAAACATTCCGAAAATGGTCCATGCGGGAACATTGTGCTGTACCGAATTTAATTTTAATGCTTCAGCAGGTGTCTCAACAGTATTTATTTCTTGGAAGTTTACAAAATCCTTCATTGGTTCTGATTTTCTTTTCCCACTTTTATCTTCTTGTTTCAGTTCTTTGTTAAAAAGTTCGAGTAATGTCTGTGTTTCGATTTTTGAAGTTGCTTGTTTCAATGTGCTTAATATAGAGGCCTTAAACGATTTTTTTGTTTCTGGTGAAAATAGAATTTCCAGATTGAGTTCTTGTGTTAGGTCTGTTTTTGTAATTGATGAAGTATCAGAAAAGCCTGCTTCATTGAGTTTCTTAGTTACGAAGTTACTTACTTTTGAATTCAATATTTTGCTTGCTCCTTCAGGAATTATAATGGCAATATCATAATCTCCTGATTTCATTTTTTGTTTTACAATATCCTGATCTAAATGGAGCTTGGTGATCTCAAATATTTTTGATTCATTCAGACCTAAATCGATTGTACTCCCAAGATTTCCGTTGTCATTATTTACGAGTAACAAAGGAATTCTCATTTCCTGATAATCTCGAAAAGGCGCATCCTGAATCAATGCCATAAGCGTGATCATTGCCATTGGCATAATGAACATAATGATTAGCCCGCCTCTGTCGCGGAGCAGAATTAATATTTCTTTTTGTATGGTTGAATATAATCGTAGCATATTACTCGCTAATCGCGCAATTTTTTTCCAGTTAATTTCAAAAATAATTGTTCGAGAGTGCTTTTTGAATGCTCCTGTATTAATTTTTTAGGTTCGCCTGTTGCAATAATTTTTCCATGATCGATAATTGCAATGGAAGTGCATAAGTTCTCTGCTTCTTCCATTAAGTGTGATGTATAAATTATGGTACAACCTGCATTATTCAATAGATGCAAATGTTCTGTAATCAAATTTCTTGATTGAACATCAACACCTACGGTTGGTTCATCTAAAAACAATATTTTGGGTTCATGCAATATTCCTGCTACCAGATTTATTCTGCGTTTCATTCCTCCTGAAAATGTTATTATTTGTTTTTCTGCAAATTCCGATAAGCCAACCAATTCTAAATTTTCTTTTATTTTTTTTCTAAGATTGTCACCTTTTAATCCATACATATTTCCTATGTACCGAAGGTTTTCAAAAGCCGTTAGGGTAGGGTAGAGGGCTATTTCCTGAGGAACAACACCAATAAGTTGTTTGATCTCATTAAGCTGTTTTTTTAATGACAAACCCATTAATGTAACATCGCCTGTTGAAGCTTTACTTAATCCGCAAAGTATAGAAATAGTAGTAGTTTTACCTGCACCATTTGGACCAAGTAATCCGAAAATACTCCCTTTTTCAACAGTAAAGGATATTGAATTTACGGCAGGTATAGCAGAACCTTTGTATGTTTTTAACAGATTTTTTACTTCAATTGCAGCAGTAGCATTCATTAGACTGTAATTATAATTTAAGTAAAAAATAGGTTTTAAAAATGTATCTTAAAATTATTCTAATTAAAGAATTTGATGGCAAAAAAACACTTGACTTGTTTTTTTGTTGACAGATGACTAATCTTTTTTCAAAAAAATTTTCATCTCACAACTTGCCATTGGTTGACCGTTTATCGAGCTTTTGGCTGAAATAAGTGTAACATCAAAAACAACGGCTTGTATTAAAATTTCAGTTTTTAATTCGGCTCCTATAGGAGGCAATTGGTGGATAACCAAATTTTTAATAGCTCCGATATAACCCAATGGGGGCTTAATTGCTTCCCCGTTTTTTTGTTGTTGATAAACATTATATCCTAAACGAAGTCCAGCTGTTTGAGCGATGTTTTCAATTAATCCCGGTTCTGAGAGGAAGCCATTTTTACAAAAAATATTTTCCTCTTTAATAAGTAAACCTGAAATGGAATAGGTGTCATCGTGAAACCATAATTTATCTACCATCTCCATTGGTGCTTTCTGAGGTAATAAAGCATAAACTTCTTCACCTTCAATAATCGGGGTTTCTATCGCTTGTGTCAATTATACAACAGTTAATAATGAATAAGCAAAAGAGAAGCGTGCACTTTCAGGTACAATTAATACAATTTTTTGACCTTTCATAAGGTTTCCTGAGTTCATCAATTCTTCAATGGCTAAAAAAATGGATGCAGAGCCTACATTTCCTACTCTTGTAAGATTGGTAAACCATTTTTCCTGCGGAATCTGTATCCCGTATACTAGCATTTCATCATCTACTTTAGATCTAAAGTATTCAGAAGAAATATGTGGTAGATACCAATCGATAGAAGTATGGTCAACGGCATGTTTTTTTAATGTTTCAGCCAGTTTTGATATTCCCAAACGTGCAATGTTTTTATCTAATAATCGTGTATCTTGTTTTAGTGAAAAGATCGATTTTTCGAGCCATTCTTTCGGAGAATATTCGCTCCATCCGTGTAGACTTCCATTTTCATCCTTTTCAGCAGCAGCATACATACATGTTTCTGCTTCATTGGCAAATGAAATTATATCCAGCCATTCAATCTTTAAAGAAAGACCTGTTGGATTTGGTTTATTGCTTAGTAAGGAAGCTGCAGCACCATCCGACAACATCCATCGTAAGAAATCTTTTTCAAAAGACAACATTGGATTGTTTTCTAATTCTTTTAATTTTTGCGCTTCTTCTTCAAATGATTGGGCCGACATCCAAGAGGATAATTTTTCAGATCCAGTTGTGACAGCATTATTGGTGTTGCCTGTCAGGATAGACATGTAAGCGTATTTTAATGCATTCATGCCAGAACAGCAAGAGCCTGAAAAGGAGATGGTTTCGATTGGTTTGGATTTTAATAATCCATGAACCATAATGCCGTGAGCTGGTAATAATTGATCGGGTGAAGTAGTTCCACTCGTTAGTAATTCTATGTCGTCTAATTTAAATCCATCGGAACAAAGTCTTTTTATTGCTTCCGCAGTTAATTCAGCATTTGTATGGGTATTTTCACCTTGCTTGTTTCTTGCGTAATAGCGTGTGGTAATTTTATTGTTTCGGAGAACGATTGCTTTTGATCGCGATCTTTTCCCGTCAACAAAGCCTAAATATTCTTCTATATTTTCATTGCTTATAGGCTCTCCGGGTAAAAATTTGGCAATCCGATTAATGTATACAGCTTTATCCATAAATTAATTAAAAACATTTTCGGGTGCTGTTTTAACCAGTAAAAGGCCCCATTCATAAATCTTAATTTTAAAGTAGAGTTCAAAAATAAGTTATTTAATCAATTTATTGGAACCTTCAGTCGTTTTTTTTTTAAATCCCTATGTTTTTATTTACCCTCCAGATTTTATCGAAGTGTATTATGGCTAAAATAATCGATTTCTTTTTTAATTTTTTTTGCGAAAATAAGTGGTGCTAAACGCGAAAGGAGGGTGATGATTGGTGAAAGGATTAAAATAGCTGTAGGAAGAAATATTCCGAAAATAATTACACGTATTCGTCGGTCTTTGCTACCTGCTGTACCCTTTTTGGAAATATAGTTCGCATAAATTGGAAATAATATTTTTCCACGACCTTCCATTATCATTAAGTTGGGTTTGATTGTTACCGCATGTGCTTCATTTAATTGTTGCTGAAGGGTAGATAAATTTTTTGTTTTCATGTTTTTAGAGATGATGTCTCCATATGAGGGTGCTTTTTTAAGGTCTATTTCTTTAACTCCATATTTTGGGAAAACACCCCAAAGCCGTTTTTTTACACCACCAAGCAAAAATGCCAATACCGTTATTAAGCTAATTAAATTTGCTGATTTGTCAACAAAAGTAATATTACCAACAAGTGTAGCATTTTTTTCAATCAAACTTTTTTTCATCTTTTCCTGAGCCATAAGCCACATATTACGGCATGCAATAATTGTAATTACCGGCTTTCCATTTACTATATTTTGTGCAGCTTTGCTTTGTAAAAAAGAGTTAATTGGAACGCATATCGATAAAAACCAAGGTTGATAAGCTATAACGATCAGATCATAATTGATAGTGGGATTAAAAGAGATTGGTTCCAATTCACAGGGAATGGCCATTACTGTTTCAGGAAAAATATCGAAAAATTCTACATATTTCCATGGGTAAGGATATTTTACCTTCGGAATGATTTCTTCGAAATGAATCTCAAATTCGGGGTCGTTTTGCAATGGCTCTAAAGTTGCCTTTACAGCGCTGCTAAGTTGACCTGTTTGGGTATAATAAATTACAAGTACTTTTTTCATTTATGTAAAAGTAATAAAAAGAAAAAGCCAACTTGCATTATTGCAAAAACAACGTATTAAATTATACAATTTGAATCGGATTAACGGCCCTTATTGAAACTTCTTTTATGCCAATGATTGAATTTTGGCTAACCATTGATTGAATGGAATGGCTATTCTATGCCATACAAATTAGCGGATTGGATTCTCAAATTGAATAAAATAAAAAGCAGAACACATTTATTGTGTTCTGCTTTTTATTAGACTTGTTGACTTATTATTTCCCCTTCGCATTACTAACTTTTTCGTCAAATTCTAAGATCAATGTCTCGTTTTTTAATTTTTGAGGAGAAACTTCTGTAAAAGTCTCATTCCATTTTATTAGCATTTCTACTTTTTGCATATCAGTAACCTTTCCACCTTGCATTCTATCCCAAACTGCTGTAAAGGATTCTGATTGTCCTTTTGTTAATATAATCGCACCTTTTTTAGCCATTAATCCAGTTGGTCTAACAGAAGCATATTCATTTCCATCAGGCATTTTAACTCCGATTTTACTTGGGAAAACTACACCAATTTTATCTCCATTGTAAGCGCAATCAAATTTGGCTTCTGTTTTGTCTGTTTCTTTAGAAAGTTTTGCTAAAACAAGGCTATAGTTTCCTGTTTTAAATTCGTTTTTTGAAACTGGTAATTTAAAATCTGGCGCTTCAATAACTTGTCCACTTGTTGAAATTTTATATAATCCGCCAATTTCGAATGAGTAACTTTTTATGCTGTTATAACCAGAACCTTTGATATTTACTACTAACCAATCTGAAGCATTTGGTTCAATTGTTTTATTCTTTTCTGAAGGTTTTAATTCTTTACCTGCAATAATGAATTTACATTCTTCGGGTTTGAACAAAATATAATCAGGAGTTTTGTTAACAATCTTTAATTTGAATTTTGTTTCAGCATCTGTAGATACCGCATTCTCAATAGAAATAGTGATATCTGTATTTTCAAGGGATGTTTTCGTATAGTATATTTTTTCATATTTGACTTCTTTTTGAGAAAATGCAGTGCTTAAGGAGCTTATTGCAATTAGAGATAGTATTATCTTTTTCATAGAATTGTTTTTATTGTTTTTATATTCTTTTTTTAATTCTTCTTTTGTTTGATAACAAAGTTAATTCCATTAACTTAATATTTAATCGTAGTTCTCAAAAAAAATACAAATTTAACTTTTACATTGACTTCCAAATTGCTTTATGTATAATAAAAAAAAAATTCAGTTTTTTTTAATATAATAAGAGCCCAAAATCATTTCAATTTCAACTTTCTTAATTTATGAAACGCTTGCTTTTCAAGATCTGAAATACGCATTAATAAATCTGCACAAACATTAAAGTCAGCTTGCTCATTATTTACTCTTCCTTTGTATATTCTTCCCATCTGAATTGCGCTTTCACGCCAAAGATCCCCAGATTTTGTAAAGTCTTCTGAAATTTCCATCAGTCTATCATTTTGAACATATGCGGAAGCCTGTTCTAAAAAGGCAGCATATATAAATCTGAAACCTCCACCACCTGTTCCAATTTCCTCTTGCATTCGAACAATTTGCCCGAGATATAATCCAGCTTTTCGAGGACCTAACTTTTCTCTCCATTTTTGAATTTGTCGTGCAGTATATTTTATTCCTTTCACTCCTATAATGGAACCTGGAGCATCGAGCATCATAAGGGTTGTTTTTTTTATTCCTTTTATAATTCCATTTTTTATAATTTCATTATTAACGGGCATTACTTTTTCAGGAAAATATACTTGCCCTCTTGGGGCCAGTGGCCCTTTTGCAAAACGTACTTTCATCATGTCTTCCTCTGATAATGTTGTTACTGTTTCCATAACAGGATCACTTATCAGATAGTTTCCATTTTCTTTTCCGTATACAATTAAATTATGCGCATTGAAATGAAACCGGTATTCGGGAGGGAAATAGGGGAGATTAAATACCCCAACTTGACAACCAACAGGAACTCCTTCTAAAACTTTTTGATCTAGAAAATCTTTTGCTTTTTCTTCTGATCTGAATTTGGTTCTGCTAACCTTTATTCCCATGGAATTGCTGGCATTACTAAAAATTTTACCAGGCATACTTCTATATGTAAGAAATGGACCATTATTTATTTTTATAAAAGGGACATGAAAATAGAATAAACCTGCCCCCATTCCAAAAACCAAAGGTTCTGTAATAAAATCCAATCCATGATATTTCAGTAAGCTTACACCAACGCCATTTTCACAATGTGCTGCCTGAATGTGTTTAAATTCTTTTTTCAATTTTTATGTATTAAAAGTATATTTCTAAAAATGAATAACGTTTGATAACTGGTACTGTTTTTTTTTGTTAACCTTTAAAATATTTTAGTTCTTCTAGGCTTATTTCAAAGGCTTTGGCATAGATTTTTAATTTTTTATCACTTAAACCTTTAAATACATTTGGTTTCATGTGACGTTTGATATTAAAGCCCCAAATACCGGTATAGCCAGATAATATCATTATATCCATTAGTTTTATTTCCATAAAATAGCAGATTGGACTTTTCTCTCCTTTAATAAAAGCCAAACGGGCTTCTTCTGTCCGCTCTTTTATATCGTCCCATGCATTGTCTAATGCATTTGTTTTAACATCCCATCCTGAACTTAGGTCCGTTGTATATTTTCCTTCACTGTTTTTTACATACATCAGCTCTCTCGTCATTATTTTTAGAGCGGAATCATCTTGTGGCAGATCTTCTTTTTTCATTATACTTTTAACTATTGTGTGCGAATTTACGAATCTGTTTTTTAATTAAAAACGATTCGGCAATTATAACGACTTATTATGTTTCAAAATTTCATTCTCCATTTTATTGATCCACTGATTAAAGTTTTCTTCTTTCGCCGTATCAATAGTTTCTGTAATTGAAATAAGTTCTTCTGTTTTCAAATTACAAAAAAAATCACAAGCAATTTCCATATCAATAGTAGGGGACTCTGCCTGAATGCGAGATTCTGCAACCATTGCGTTTCCGATACAAAGTTGCATAGCATGCTTACCTGCCGAAATTTTTAGTGAAACTAGTGTCGATTCGTTAAATCCCCCGACATAAGAACAAGCAATTCCTATTCCCCTCCACAGATCGGAATGACGCTCTTCTGAAAAAAGTTTAACCATTTCCTTAATCTTTTTATTATCTCCTTTTGCAAGATACCAAAGGCTTCTACCCATTCCTTCATCGTAAGCTCTATAATTATTTTGATCAATGTATGCTAATCTGTTTTGACCTTTAATAGTTTGTCGTTGCTTGAAAATACCATCAAAATACCCACAGCCATCCCAAATACGGAATAACATTCTTGGATCAATTTTTTCAGTAGATATCAATGAGGGATTTTTCTCCTGAGCAATTGCCCATCCTAAACCTATATATATTTGTGTTGTATGTTTTTTTGCGCGTTTCAAAAATTCAGGCAACCTTTTAGTTGAATTGCCCGATGCAAAATCTTGTAGGGCTATTTCCATCGCTGCACCTTCATAAGCGACAGAAATAAATTCTTTTTGAGTCTGATCCAAACAAATTATCAATTCATTCAGATCCTCTAAACGTCTTGCATTTTCTTTTGCTAGTTGGAAAATGGTTTTAACGTTTTCTATTTTTAATCCAATTGTTGTTTTCATTTATTCTTTTACTTTTTTGAGAACTACCTAACTTATTCAAAGTGTTTCGTTATTTCTGGATGGTAAGATAAGCCATTTAAGTATATCTTCACATCTGTATTCGAAGAATCTGAAAAGGTTTATTAGCGAATCATTATCTATTTTACATTGATTTCTCTATTCCCAAAGGAGGCATATTCTGTTACTAATTGGGAATATAATGAGTTGTTATTAAAAATTATATCTCAAAGTTTTAAGAGAAAAATATCCATTTTTTAAAAATTAATTGAGTTTTTTTACCACAAATTATAGAAATTGAAGCAAATCATTTTTTTATGGATGTTATTTATTGTTTTGCAAATTTGTTCTATTGAGTATAAAATTTAAACAAGTCCGTTTCTGTTTTATTATTTTAGGACGATGTTTTTTACTATGGTTTGTTATTATAAAACCACATTACTTGCACATCTTTTTTAATGGAGTCATCAGTAGATAGCGCCAAGTCACTAGTTGTATCAACTTCATCAATCAGGCTTATTGTATAAGGATTTACTTTCATTTCTAACGGTGTTCCTTTTACCTGATGACTAATCTGGCGAAACATTTGGGCAGCAATGTGTTCGATTTTACCCATATTAATCTTCATTTGATTGAGAAGGGCACTTGTACTTTCATGTTGAAATTCGATTCCTGTTTGAAATTCACGCATGTACATCAGGTCAAATGGGTCGATGTAACGATCTGTAAATGTTGCATGTTCATGAGGCAACCATTGGATAAACAAATCTTGCATGATTTTATTCAGCGCTTGAAATTTAGTTCCGATTCCATTTTCTGAAACAAATAAATCACGTAAAACTTTTAAGTCTGTATACCCCTTGTTTGTAAATAACACACAAGGAACCGACCAGTAAATGGCCCAATCCCAGAATATTTTGAAGACCATGATTTGGGTATTTCCCATTAATTTATATTTATCCTGATAGAGTGGAAGCCAGCTGTCATACCATTTCAAATGCATGGTTTCGTATACTTCTGTTCTTAATGAAATATCTTCTCCTGCTTTATCACGCAAAATTAAATCTGACAACCACGTGTTATTCATTGCAATGAAATCACTTCCTGGAGAATAGAATGGATCTAAGAATACTCCGGCTTCACCTGTACAAGCCCAACGTTCTTTGGAATACATTCTTGAACTATTGTGAGCAAAGTGCTTCAGAATTCGGAAATCCATAAGTTCTTCTTTGGGCGGACAAACATATTTTGCAGCAAGAGGCTCATTTTTTTTAACCCATTCAACAGCTTTTTCGTATGTGTTGATTGTGTTAAACGGATGGATATCTTCATCGGCAACAATTCCAATACTAGTATTTTGTGAACCTAAAGGTATGATCCATAACCAATAACCTTTATCCATAAAGTGAACGGTACTTAAATAGCGAAGTTTGGGAGCAAGGAAGGTTTTCCATTCTTTGTTTTCACTCCAATCGTCAATATCAACAACACCTTTAAGGCGGTACCAAACTGCATTTACATTATGTGGTGTCTCTTTCTCAAATTTTAATTTACGTTTCAATAAACTAAATCTGCTTGTTGCATCAACTACCCAACGAGCTTTTAAATGTTTTTCTTCTTCATTGTGATTAAAAATAACTGTGTGCCCTTCTTCATTAAATTCAACATCTTTCACACGGGCAGATAACATAAATTCAGTTCCCAATTCTTTGGTGTGTTTTTCCATGTAATTTTCGAAAGTTCCTCTGTCAAGCTGATGACTTGGAGTAGGGAGTTTCAAACGGGGACCTAACTCTACGCGATTAGAAATTTCATCTTTATTATCTGTATGAAAGAAAAAACGAAGCCCGTGTTTGGGTAATTCAAATTCTTCTAAATAATCTTTCAATCCAAGTACTTCGCGATAATAATGAGTGGCTAATTCAACAGTAGATTCACCCACTTTATGAGCTGCAACAGGAGCAATGCTTTCTCGATATTCCATTATTAATATGGTGATTTCGGGATTTGCTTTTTTTAATTGTATGGAAAGAGTGAGTCCTGCAAGACCACCACCAGCTATAATTACATCGTATTGTTTTTGCATAATTTTAAAATGTATTGTAAAAATATAAAAAAATGTGCTTAATGGTTTAAACCCACTGATAAATTTTAGCTTTTTAAATTAAATTTTAATTGCCTTGATTGGAGTTTTTTATTCTAATAACCAATAAGATGAAGATATGTTTGTTTTTTTCTTTTTAATAGCAACAATTTTGTGGAATAGTTGTAATAAAGGCGATACTGCAAAGCTTATTTTCAATGAGATATGGTTAGGAATAAGCATATAATCCCCCATTAAAGGTTGATTCATTTTTTCGTTATTGACATGAAAATAATTCATTCAATAGAAAAACGAATAAAAAAATTACTTCTGATCCTTCCAAAAAGGATAAAAGTTAAACCATTGCTCAGGGTAGCGGTACACCATTTTTTCTATTTCTCCCAAATATTTTTTAAGGAGGTTCTGAACGGCGAGTTCGGTTTGTTTGGGATCGCGGGTGCGATTCACTTGAATAGGGTCGGAGGCAAAAAAGTGATAGTGTGTACTTGTTTCTTTAACAGCAAAAACAACAGATAGGGGAACACCGAATTTTACTGCCATGATAAAAGGACCTGCGGGAAATTTAGCTATTTTTCCCAAGAATGAAGCTTCCAGCGTTTGAGCTCCATCGCGAAAACGATCGCCATGCATTACAACTAATTCATTTTTGCTGAAGGCATTGTGAAGTTCAATTAAATGTCCCATTTCGCCATCTTTAATGGCAATGATGTTCACATTTTTTTTCTTCTCCACTTCCTCCATGTATTTTTTTAAACTCGCATGTTCGTTTTCATACATAAGAATATTGAATGTAGTATTTAAGCGGTTGAGTAATTGTCCGGCTATTTCCCAGTTTCCAATATGTGCACTTACTAAGATTCCACCTTTGCCCATTTCAGCGATCTTGTCTAAGTTGGAACCACCATCATGGTTTATGGTAAATTTCGTTTTTACTCCAGCTAGTAAAGCTACCTTATCCAGTATTGTTTGGCCAAACACATAATAATTTTTGTAGATTTTTAAGTAAGTAGTAAAACGTTTGTATTTTAAAACGTTATGGAAGAAATAGTAGCTGTTTTTATTTGATTTACGGGCGAAAAGAAAATAATAAAGGGCTACAAATCTTAGTACAAAGTACGCAAGTTTTAGCCCTAAATGATTTAAAATGAATACAAATATCTTATGACCTAGAACGGTTCCTTTTGATTTGCCTTCCCACTTTGCCATATTAAAAGATGAATAAGTTGTATTTGTTCATTTGATAAAAGATGGAAAAATACCTCATCCAGAATTAACGATATACTCCCAATTAACCGTTGTTTCTATGCAGAAGCCTTTTCAGTTACTTTGTGTTCAACATAGTCGTAAAAACTTTGGAATGTATGTATGTTTATAAAATCTTCAGCAACTACTTTAAATCCAAAATTACTTTCTATAATTACAACAAGATCTACGTAGTCCAAACTATCTAGGCCTACAGTTTCTCGCAAATTTGCATCTGGAATAATTTTTTCTATGTCCACTTCAAATTCATCCACTAAAAAGCCATTGATTCTTTCAATTATTTCTGCCTTTGTCATCGATTGGTTCTGATTATATATATTTATTTATTTTTTAAATTTCTTAATAATCAATGATGAATTTGTACCGCCAAATCCAAAAGAATTTGATAAAAATACATCAATATTTTTTTCTGTTGTTTTTCTGACAATATTTAATTTTGAAGATGCTTCATCCGGATTTTCAAAATTGATATTTGGAGCAACAAAATTATTTTGCATCATCAGCATTGAATAAACGATTTCACTTGCTCCTGCCATCCAGCATTCATGTCCAGTCATTGATTTGGTGGAACTAACCATTGGTTTACTTTCACCAAATACTTCATCAATAGCTAAAGCTTCGGCTAAATCGCCACCTGGAGTAGAGGTTGCATGAGCATTGATGTAATCAATGTCACTTGCAGTTAGTTTTGCATCATTCAAAGCCATTTTTAAAGAACGAACTTGTCCGTCAACATTTGAATTAGAGATATGATCACCATTAGATGAAAAGCCATACCCAACAACTTCCGCTAATATTGGAGCACCACGTTCCATAGCACTTTCATAACTTTCTATGATAAGTGAGGCCGCTCCACCGCTAGGAATAAGTCCGTCACGGTCTTTATCGAAAGGACGGGAAGCTTTGGTCGGTTCGTTTTCGCGAATAGAGAAAGCACTCAATCCATCAAAACTTCCAAAAGCAAAATGATTTACCTCTTGTGCACCACCGCAAATGATATGTTTTTGTAATCCCCATTTAATCATCAAGTATCCCAATCCAATGGAGTGTGAGCCACTAGCACATGCTGCACTGATAGTGAAATTGATTCCCTTTAATTTAAAAATAGTAGAAAGGTTCATTGTAACAGTACAATTCATCGATTGAAAAATTGAACCGGAACCCAATAATGTAGTATCTTTTTTTATTCGAATGGTATCAATGGCTTCACTTACTGCTTTTGCAGAACTGTCGTTCCCGTAAAGGATACCTACTTCATTTTTCTCAACCCAAGCCATGTCCATTTTAGCATTTTTCATCGCTTCTAAAGTAGCCATATAAGCATATTCAGCTTCTTCAGAAAGCCCAACGCGGGCTCTACGGTCTAAAAGGCCTTTCAATTCGGGTTTTGCAACAATACCAGTTAATCCAGATCGGTAGCCCCATGCTTTACGTTCCATATCCATTCCAATACCTGATTTACCGGCATGCAATGACTCCTTCACTTCGTCAAGGTTATTTCCTAAACAACTCCAGATTCCTAATCCTGTTATAACTACTCTGTTATTCATAATTTATTAAAAAAAGAAATCAAATTTAGTCATTATTTTTAATGTTTCAAATTACAAATTTCGAAATTTAAAAAGTTGCTTTTACGAATTTTTAAATTTTATAATGGTTTTATATTCGATGTTTTAGCTATATAAACCTCCGTTAATAGACAATACTTGTCCGGTGATATAAGTTGATTTATCAGAAGACAAGAAATCAACAGCGTCAGCAACTTCTTCAGCTGTTCCAAATCTATTTAGAGGAATCAATTGTTTGAAATCTTTTTCATTGATACCCTCTGTCATATCTGTTTTGATAAAGCCCGGTGCAACGCAATTAGCGGTAATTCCTCTTCTGCCAACTTCTTGGGCCAATGCTTTGGTGGCTGCAATTACAGCGCCTTTCGCTGCCGAATAATTCGTTTGACCAGGTAATCCTTTTAATCCGGATAAAGAAACAACACTTACTACGCGGCCATATTTTTTTACCAACATTCCTTTTATGATCAAACGGGTAACATGATACCAACCACCTAAGCTAATATCTAATACAGAATTCCATTCTTCATTACTCATCCACATGAGCAATTGATCTTTTCTGATTCCTGCATTATTAACTAATATTTCAATTGTTTTATCAGGATTTTTTTCAATCCATCCTCCTAAAACAGCATCTACTTCAGTTTGATTGGATACATCAAATTTCATGATTTCTCCATCGCTGCCTTTTTCTCGAACTAGTTTTAATGTATTTTCAGCTTCATCCTTTTTGGAGGTATAATTAATGATTACATAATGTCCTGCTTCGGCAAGTTTTATGCAAATTGCGCGACCTATTCCTCTTGAACCTCCTGTAACTAATGCATATCTCATTTTTCTAATTATTGATTTATTGTTATATTTTCATTTCAATTGTCACACTTTATTGTTTGAAGTATCTATGAATTGTAACGATTAAAAAAGTGTACTAAATATATTTCTAAAAATGTACGGTCTTACATTTAATTAATTAAAGCTGTGTTGTTAGCTTGCAAATGTTCTTTTACTTTTAAAAGTTTTTTGTAAAGAATGGTGTCATCTTCAAATCGAGGAACAATATTTCGTATTTGCTGGAATGTATTTTGTCCCTCAGAAGAAAGTTTAGCATCAAATTTTAGGGCATCCACTGCTTGAACGGCACTTAATAATTCAATTGCAAGCACCTGATAAGCATTTTCAACAACTTTCGCTGTAATCATGGCTGCGTTTGTTCCCATACTAACAATATCTTGATTATCGTTG
>CANIFU010000028.1 GCA_947466965.1 Bacteroidota bacterium | reverse complement strand
TACAAAAATGGCTGCAGTCACAATCTGGATGGCTTTTTGGTGGTTAACAGAAGTTGTTCCCTTAGCAGTAACTGCCTTACTACCGATGATTTTTTTCCCTATTCTTGGTATTGCCGATTCTAAAACAACCGCATTTCAATACATGGATCCTATTATTTTTCTTTTTATAGGTGGATTTATTATCGCCTTCGCCATCGAGCGATGGAATCTGCATCAACGGATTGCTCTTAAAATTCTCTTGCTTGTTGGCACAAGTCCCTCTCGGATTTTATTTGGAGTGATGTTAACATCCTACCTCATCTCCATGTGGATTTCTAATACTGCAACTGTTATGATGCTGCTTTCGGCCGTATTAGCGGTAATTGTTCAGATAGAAAAGCATTTTAAAGAAGAGCACCATTCTCATAAAATGGCTTCGGCTTTATTAATTGGATTAGCTTATTCTGCAACAATAGGAGGAATGGCAACGTTGGTGGGTACACCCACAAATATGATATTTTTAAGAGAGTATTCTGAAAAATATCCTCAAAATGCAGATATGAACTTTTTTGCTTGGTTCAGAATTGGTTTTCCTATTTCTATCGTTTTTTTATTCAGTGCTTTTTTTGTGCTAAAAAAAATGTTTATTAAAAAAGAAGCTGTTTTGATTATCGATAACGCCTATTTTGTAAAAGCATACAAACAGCTTGGTAAAATTTCAACAGATGAAAAACGTGTTTCTGTCATTTTTTTGATTACAACTTTGCTTTGGTTTACCCGTGCAGATATCGATTTCGGTTTTTTTAATATGAAGGGTTGGAGCAATTTGTTTCCCTATAAAACATATTTGCAGGATAGTACAGTTGCGGTTTTTATGGCTGTATCTTTGTTTTTGATTCCTTCAAAAACTGAAAAAGGGAGAGCCCTGATTACGTGGGAGGAATCATCAAAATTACCATTTGATATCATTCTTTTGTTTGGTGGTGGTTTTGCACTAGCAAAAGGATTCGAACTATCAGGTTTGAGTTCATGGCTGGCATCTCAATTGAATTTTGCTTCTGGATCAAATATCTATATACTCGTTTTCGGTTTATGTATTGTTATCACTTTTATTAGCGAATTTGCATCCAATGTTGCATCCATTCAGTTGATGCTTCCAATATTGATTGCGCTGCAACAAACAATGGATATTCACCCATTAATATTAATGATACCTGCAACCTTGGCAGCCTCCTTGGGTTTTATGCTACCTGTTGCCACTGCGCCCAATACTATTGTTTTTGGTAGTAATCGCCTTCGTGTTAACGATATGTTAAAAGCTGGTTTCTTTCTTAACATTATTGGCGTTGTGTTAATAACATTATCTGTTTACTTTATATCAGTTTTGTTTTGATTTTAAAAAAATAGTGTATGTTTATGTAAATTTTATTTTACTATTTATTTTTAAATCTTAATTATTATTATTGTATCATGAAAAAAATTACGCTGATTGCACTTGTGATTTGTACATCAATTTCTGCTACTTATGCGCAGGATAAGGCATTTCACAAAGGCTCAATTACAATTGATCCTAGTATTGGTATTGTTGTTTATAAAACAAAGTCACATTTTGAGCAGGATTCCATCTATAACAATGTCACTGTTCGCTCTACAAAAGATGATGAAGATGGAGCGGCAGCGACAATTTATTCGCTTACTGCTGAATATGGAGTAGCAGATTGGTTGGGTTTAGGTTTTCGTTTTGGATATTCAAATTATTTTGAAGAAACAAAAAAAGATTCTGCTTTTAATTTTAATACATTTAAATATGATTATTATTCTTATAAACCCGAGGCTAGATCAATTGATTTTGGTTTGAATGTAAATTTTCACTTGGTTAGAGGCAAACGCTTTGATATGCCGATATGTTTGACAATTGGCTATTCAAATTTTAAATATTCTGAAAATAATCCTGATGATGATTTATCATCGAATGATAATGGAAATGCAGTAGCAAAAGATAACGGAATGAATTATGGTATTTTATTAATGCCTAAAATTTATTTTGGTGAAGCGCAACATGTTGGACTAGCATTTCATATTGGTTATTTAGGATCTAATTATCCTAGCATTACTACTTCTAATAATTCCGATTCTAATCTTAATGATAATAGTAAGGCTTTATTTAAGTTAAAAGGCAATGGATTTAATATGGGAATTGGTCTAAGCATAAAATTCTAAGTGAAAATATTTTTTTAAAAGGCATTGAATTTATTTTCAATGCCTTTTTTATTTTCAATGTTTTAAACTAAATCATTTATAATACCATATAAATTATGTAAATTAGTTCCTTTAACATTCACTCAAATTCATTTTTTTCATAAATATGAAAAATTACTTTCGCTTTTTACCCTTTATTGTTTTATTCCTTTTCTTTTCATCATCAGCAAAAAGTCAGGTAATGATCAATGAGTTTTCTTGTTCTAATATTAGTATTACCGATAACTTTGGTGAAACTCCCGACTGGATAGAATTATATAATGCAGGAGGATCATCCGTTGCTTTAGCAGGTTATTATTTCAGTGATAAAATTTCTAATCCTACAAAATGGCCAATACCAGCAGGTGTAACAATTCCTGCCAATGGATTTCTCAGAGTGTGGGCCTCCGGAAAAAATACAGTCGTGGGTACAAATATTCATGCAGGTATTAAATTTACGCAGACAAAACCTGAAGCTATTGTTTTTGCAAATCCTTCAGGAACGATTATCGATGCTATGACCCTCGTTCCGACTCAAGCCGGTCACTCGCGAGGCAGAACAACAAATGGTGGAACAACCTGGGGCGTTTTTACAAGTCCTACTTCCGGAACATCTAATGCCGGAGCAATGCAGGAATACGCTACCCGTCCTTCAATGAGTGTTGTTGCAGGATTTTATGCAGGTGCACAAACAGTTGCAATCACCGCTGCAGGTGTTGGATTAACGATTCATTATACTACCGACGGAACAATTCCTACAATTGGATCAACAACTTATACTTCACCGATTAGTATCTCATCAACTACAGTTCTCAGAGCAAAAGCATTTAGTTCTAATCCGCTTGTTCCCGCAAGTTTTATTGAAAGCAATACTTACTTTATTAATTCAACACATACCATTCCTGTTGTTTCTGTTTTTGGCGATCAAACAGATGATCTTTTAAATGGTACTCAACTTACTGCTGAAACAGGACTAGAATATTTTAATGAAGCAAAAATATTAATTGCTGAAACAGCTGGTGAAACCAATGAACATGGAAACGATTCGTGGGCTTATAGTCAGCGCGGATTTGATTATGTTTCCAAAGATGAAATGGGTTATAACTATGCTGTAAACGCTCCTGTTTTTACAAATAAAGACCGCGATTCTTATCAACGTTTGATTTTTAAAGCGGCGGCAAACGACAATTATCCTTTTGCTCCAGGCGCTCCTGCTCATATTCGTGATGCATACGCTCATACGCTTTCACAACGTGCGCAATTATATATGGATGAACGAACATGGGCTCCCGCAATTGTTTATTTAAACGGACAATATTGGGGCGTATATGATGTGCGTGAAAAAGTCGATGACCTCGATTTTACAGATCATTATTATAAACAAGATGATCCGAATGTACAATTTCTGCAAACATGGGGTGGTACATGGAGCGCATACGGTGGAGCCCAGGCTCAAACAGATTGGAATTCTCTTCGTTCATACATCACTTCAAATAGTATGGCCGTTGCTTCCAATTATGCCTATGTCGACAGCCTTTTCAATATTAAAAGTTTTGTAGATTATTTTGTTTTTAACTCTTGGTTGGCGACTTCAGATTGGTTGGATTGGAACACTGCCTGGTGGCGTGGATTAGATACTTTAGGTGATAAAAAGAAATGGCGCTATACGCTTTGGGATTTGGATGCCATTCTCGGACATTATATTAATTATACAGGAATACCTGATCCTTCTCCGAATGCTGATCCTTGTAACGTAGAAGGCTTAGATGATCCGGGTGGACAAGGTCATACACAAATTTTAAATGCATTAATGGCAAACCCTGATTTTAAACAATACTATCAGGCACGCTATATTGATTTGATGAATACGAAATTAAATTGTTCATACGCTCTTCCTCTATTGGATAGTATGATAAACATTATTGATCCTGAAATGACTGCTCAGTGTGCCAAATGGGGTGGGAACTATACTACATGGAAAGCAAATGCTGCTACTTTTAGAGCACAAGTGAATCAGCGTTGCACTGCTTTGACCCAAGGCTTGATTGATTGTTATACTCTAACAGGTCCCTACGACGTAACATTCGATGTGTTTCCTCCTGGTGCAGGAAATATTAAAGTTAATAGTATAACTCCTGCTTCTTATATTTATTCGGGTAGCTATTTTGGTGGGATCGTTACCAAATTAAAAGCTACTCCTAATGGAATTTATATTTTTGATCATTGGGAAATGACGAACCATACTCCAACGCCAAGCACTGTGAGCGACTCTGCTGAAGTGACATTTAATCAAACAGAAAATGTAATTGCTGTTTTTCGTTTGGAATCAGAACCTCAGGGTGGGGCAGAAGTTGGTATTCCGAACGTGTTTTCTCCCAATGGTGATAATAACAATGATTTATTATTTGTATTAGGAAGTATTGATCATTTGGATTTTCAAATTTATAACCGTTGGGGACAACAGGTTTTTAAAACCAACAATAGATCTATTGGTTGGGATGGTACATTTATGGGACAACCATGTAATCCGGGTGTTTTTGCATATCGCGTTTCCGGTATTATGCCCGATGGAACTCCGGTTGAGAAAAAAGGAAATATTACGTTGGTTCGATAATCTGTCAGTATGAAATTAATTCGAAATTCCTTTACTTTTTTATTTTCGTTTACGGCTTTGTTTTCAATGTCGCAAGACGTTCATTTTTCTCAATACAATGAAACGCCTCAGCTTTTAAATCCTGGTGCTACAGGTGTTTATAGTGGATATGTTCGTGCGATGGTAAATTATAAAAACCAATGGATGGCAATGGGAAATGCATTCAATACGGTTGCAGCCTCTGCGGATATGCCTTTTTTTGACAAAAATGAAAAAAAAGCACATATTGGCGCAGGCATTAATTTTTTTAGTGATAAAGCAGGTGATTCTCAATTCGGCCTTACCCAGGCTAACTTATGCGTTGCGGCTATTCTTCCAGTAAGCAAAGAAAGTAAATTTTCTATGGGCTTATCATTTGGCGGTGCTCAGCATAAAATTAATTTATCTAATCTTAATTGGGGAAATCAATTTGATGGACAAGTTTTTAATACAGCTATAAGTTCAAACGAAACGACTCCGACAACAACCTTTTTTTATTTTGACCTAGCTGCAGGTATATACTATGAATATTCAAATGGTAAAGTGAAATTTGCACGAAACGAAAAAAGAAAATTTGATGTTGGAGTTGCCTATTATCATCTCAACCAACCTACGCAAAAATATTTGTCAATTACCGAAAAATTATATGGAAAATTGGTTGTGAATGTGAATGGTTTTTTTGACAAGTCGGGAAGTAAAATTTCATTTCTTCCTTCTGCCATCTTCTTTCAGCAAGGCAAAGCAATCGAAATTACAGGCGGCTGCGCCATTCGTTACAGATATAAAAATGATACAAAGATCACCGGGTTATTGACAGAGTCTGCTTTTGGTATTGGAGTATATTACCGTTATAAAGATGCTATTATCCCTTCTGTTTTCTTGACGCTCGCTGATTTTTCTTTTGGCGTTTCATATGATGTGAATATTTCTTCATACAGGGAAACGACTAAATACAACGGGGGAGTAGAAGTTTTTTTGAAATATAATATTCTGAAAGGTGCATTATTCAAGCAAAAGAATGTGATATAACTAAAAAAGGGAATCACAATGATTCCCTTTTTTAGTTACGAATAAAATGGTATTACATTTTTTCCATTAATACTTTATACAAACTCACCATTGCTTTGATGTCACTCTTGTATACTTTTTCATCGGGAGTATGAACATTGTCTTCCGGTGCGCCTATGAAACACCAATCCCAAGGGAATTCAGCCATCTGTAATTCTTTTGCATCGCTTCCTCCTGTTCCTTCCACTTCTAATTGAAAGTGAACTTTTGATTTTTTTGCAATATCAATTATTTTATTGACATAACTTCTTCGAGGGATCAAACTATCGCGCAAAGAAATAGCAACACCTTTTCCATGCGGAACCCCTTCTGTTACCCAAGTAATATCGGAGATCAATGATTGTTTGATTTTGAATTTTTCGAAAAGAAATTTTTGAATAAAGGAAACTGTCCCTCCACCATGTTCTTCATAGCATGAAAACGCAATGGCACCGTTTTTTAATGTTTCTGCAACCTGAAGTGCATTCCAAACACCCAAACGATTATCCATATAACAACATTGCACATATTCTTTTGTTTCGCGCCAGTTTGGCTTGAACGTAAGTTCGGTACCTCTTTCAATTTCACGTTTGTATTTGTATGAAATAGCACCTTCTTTATTTATAGCTAATTTGCATTCTATTTTCCCTTGACTGTCTTCTCCAACTAAGTCCATTCCCTCAATTAATCGCGGACCGCCAATTTTAACGAGCTGTTTACCATATCTTACTGTAAAACCGATGCTATCGATGTGAGCAAAAATAGCTGTTTTGGGTTTTCCGAAAATAAGAACAATAGTATCCTGAAAGCCATCGCCAGAATATATTTTAGGTTGTACTTTCCAGTTCTTTTTATTTTTTTCTATGTATTTCAACAAGAAAGATGTCATTCCTGCTTCATTTCCAGATGGCGCATGTATGGCGCACATTTCCTTTAATAATTTCATATGTTATAGTTTAATGAGATTGTAAATTTACGAATCTATATTGTTTTTATATATTTTATTTCCATCCCGTTTATTTTGCTCATTGCATCATATACCTTATTTGAATTGCTTTTTCTTACGGAGAAGGAGAGGCAGCAACTGAGTTCAAAATCTTGTGAAACAATTTTTAATGCTTCATCTTTTATAATTTTCATCACATTGTTTATTTGAAGATAATCGAAGTTGATCTTATAAACATCGTATACTTTCAATTCAATTATTTCAGCATTTTGAATAGCAGCTGCTGCTGCAAGTCTATAAGCATTAATCAGTCCACCAACACCTAAAAGGGTACCTCCGAAATAGCGGACAACAACAATCAATATGTTTGTAAGATCCTTAGATTGTATTTGTCCTAATATTGGTTTCCCTGCAGTGTTTGATGGCTCGCCATCGTCATTGGCTCTATAAACCAGCTTATTTGCTCCTAATCGGAATGCATAACAATGGTGTGTCGCACTCAGGTGCTGCTTTTTTAGATTAGCAATGCAAACCTTTATTTCTTCTTCGTTAAAAACAGGAAATGCATAGCCCGAAAACTTGCTCCTCCGGTCTTTGAATAAGCCTAAAGATGGCTCTTTTATTGTTAAATAGGTGTCTTCAAAAAGCATACTCGACATCTAATATAAAGGATTTTTTGTTGTTTATTGCTAATACGCAAGAGAATTAGAATTATATCTAGATGACTCTAAATAAAGCTGTTTCAAATGCCATGAAGCAAAGAAATAAATTTACTTCTTCTAAAGGCATTACTGAACCTAATGGAAGCGGCTTTTTTTCTGATTGAAAAAATTAGCTGATTTTCTGATTTATTCTAAAAATGTAACCGGTCTATAAACAGGTTTTGACCTTTACAAAAATTATTCTTCTTTCAGATAGTAAAGTAATTTATCACCGCTTATATTTTCACGCACAACAGGTTTTTGCTTTAATACTGGAGCATTGACACCTTTTCCTAATTCCTTTTCAGAAATAAATACGCGTGCTGCATCCCAAAGGCCTTCTTCAATAAAGCTATTCAGAAATAATTCCCCTCCTTCAACTAAGAGCGATTGAATATTTCGCTTGTATAATTCTTCCAATAGTTGAGGTATAACGGCCTTTTCGAAATTAATTTTTATAAACTCTAAATTATTTTTCGAAGGCTCATCTATTGAAGTAAAGATAAGAGAGGGTGTACTTTGATCAAATAAATGGAAATGTCGCGGTATCCTTAACCATTTGTCAACCGAAATGCGCAGCGGGTTTTTCCCTTCCACTTCTCGTACAGTTAATTGTGGATTATCAAGAAGAGCTGTATTTGTTCCAATCACAATCGCTTGTTCCTGACTTCTCCATAAATGCAATAGTTTTTTTGAATCGGAATTACTTATCTGAATTGGCTTTGCTGTACTTTCTTCATGACGCTTCACATCAATAAAGCCGTCAGCAGATTGTGCCCATTTCAGAATAATGTAGGGTCGTTTTTTTTCATGAAAAGTATAAAATCGTTTATTTAATTTTTTACACGATTCTTCAAGTATCCCAACTTTTACATCTATTCCTGCTTTAGCAAGTTTAGATATTCCCTGCCCAGATACTAGTGAATTGGTATCGATACTTCCGATAACAACAAATGGGATTTTGTGTTCTATTATTAAATCAGCACAAGGTGGTGTTTTGCCAAAGTGGGAGCAGGGCTCCAAATTGACATACAAAGTCGATTTTTTTAAGCGCTCTTTATCTTTTACTGAAAGGATTGCATTTACTTCAGCATGCGCTTGTCCGAATTGTTCGTGGTATCCTTCTCCTATTATTTCTCCTTCATAAACAACAACGCTGCCTACCATTGGATTGGGTGCTGCATGTCCTAAGCCCTTTACCGCCAAATCAAGGCAGTATTTCATATATTTTTCGTCTGTGCTCATTATTTTCTAAGAATCGCTATCGGGAGCATATTAAGTATTATTATCTTTGCTAAGGTATGAAAATTGCTTCAAATAAAATCAAAGACATTCTCCGTTTCTTTCGAGATGAATTAAAAGATGCTTACCCACCTGAAGAACTCGATTCAATCATAACATATTGTTTTGAGGACTATCTTCACTTAAAGCGTTCCGCAATTTCGACGAATCAGGAAACCACAGTCAGTGAATCGGAATTACTGAAATTTAATGATGCAATTAAAGAACTCAAAAAATTTAAACCTCTTCAATATATTTTAGGTGAAGCTAATTTTTACGGTTTGAAATTTTATGTAAATGAACATGTCTTGATTCCCCGTCCCGAAACGGAAGAGCTTGTTCATTTCATCATTCATGATAACAAAATGAATGCTCCTGCTATATTGGACATTGGAACAGGAAGTGGGTGCATTCCTATTGCACTAAAAAAAAATATTCCTTCGGCAGTTGTTTCTTCTATAGATGTTTCTGAAAAAGCCTTAAATGTAGCAAATCGAAATGCAAAAAAAAATGATGTAGAAATACTTTTTATATTGAGAGATATTTTAGATCCACTCGCAATCCTCGATCAGCAATTATTAAAATATGATATTATTGTGAGTAATCCTCCTTATATCTGTAATGCTGAAAAAAATAAGATGGATAAAAACGTGTTGGATTATGAACCTCACCTTGCCTTGTTTGTTAACGACAATGATCCATTACTTTTTTATAATGTTATTTGTGATTTCGCTTTAAAAATGTTGAAAACAAATGGGAAACTTTATTTTGAGATCAACCAGTCATTAGCTTCTGAAACTAAGGATCTGCTTGAAAGTAAAGGTTTTAAAAATGTTGAATTGATAAAAGATCTTAGTAATAATTATCGTATATTGCGAAGTAATAGTTAAGAGGAGTTTCTAATGAAAAAAAGTATTTTTATAACCTGTCTAATTCTGTTTTCTTCAGCAGTTGTTTCGGCTCAAGTTTTAAATTCAGTATCCGTTTTTCCAACTAATGTTGGTGGAAAAGCAGAATTTAAAAGGGTATTCGATCAGGAAATGGTCTACCCAAAAAAAGCTCTTGAAAATAAATATTATGAAAAGGTGGTTATTAATTTTGAAATAAAAAAAGATAGCTCTGTTTCTAATGTTAAATTAGAAATGCGTGGAGATAAAGAAATTGATGCGGAAGCGATTCGACTGTTTAATTTGTTTGAATGGGTGCCTGCCATTAAAGAAGGCCGTTATATTGATGCTCCCTGGTCGGTAACGTTTAATTTTGATCCTACTAAATATGCAAAAATATGTAAACAGAGGGGATATGTTAATTTTAAATACCTAAAAGATGCTCAACGTGATTCAACAGCAACTATTTATAATTTTGGTACTCCGATGCCTGCTTATGAAAAAGGTAATTTTGAATTGCAAGATTTTATTAAAGAGAATTTAGAGTATCCCCGTCAGGCTCAATTGTCAAACATTCAAGGTACTGTTGTTCTTAGTTTTGTTGTTGAACCAAGCGGACTAATGACAAATATTGGTGTTCAGAATTCTGTCGGAGGAGGCTGTAATGAAGAAGCTGTTCGTGTATTACAACTAATTAAATGGTATCCCGGAAAACACAATGATAAATTTTCGCGGATAAAAATGACATTTCCTTTTTATTTTATTTTAAATGAAGAGTTTAAAGATAATAGTTCCGGAGAGCAGAAATAAAAAAAGTGATGAGCGACACGATTAATCATAAAATATTAGCGCTTTCAAAAATAATTGAAGAGCATAATTATAACTATTATGTGCTTTCCAATCCTTCGATTAGCGATTTTGAATTCGACAAAATGCTCGAGGAACTAATTGATCTTGAAAAAAAACATCCTCAATTTTTGTCTTCTGATTCTCCTTCGCAAAGAGTAGGCGGACAAATTACAAAAGAGTTTAAAAATGTGAAGCATAATTATCCGATGCTTTCTTTGGGAAATACATATAATGAAAATGATTTGCGTGATTTTGATGATCGTATTCGTAAGGCTGGATTGTTGGAGTTCGAATATGTTTGTGAATTAAAATACGATGGTGTTTCCATTTCGCTCACCTATGTTAATGGAGTTTTAACGCAAGCGGTAACCCGGGGCGATGGTGAAAAAGGTGATGATGTGACTGCGAATGTAAGAACAATCAGAAGTATTCCTTTGAAATTAAGAGGTAACAGTTTTCCTGATGAATTTGAAATTCGCGGGGAAATATTTTTACCTAAAAAAGAATTTCTGCGCATCAATGATGAATTAAAAAATCAATTAATAGAAGAAGGATATAACGAGGAAGAGATTTTTGAAAAGCTATTTAAAAATCCACGCAATGCTGCTTCTGGCTCTTTAAAAATGCAAGATTCTAAAGTTGTTGCTGAGAGAAGATTGGATTGCTACTTGTATGCTGTATTAGGTAAGGAGCTTCCTTTTGAAACACATTATGAAAGTCTTATCGAAGCAAAAAAATGGGGATTCAAAGTTTCGGCCGATATGGAAAAAGTTGCTTCCATTGAAGGTGTTATTAAGTATCTGGATACCTGGGATAAAAAGCGTCACAGTTTGAATGTGGAAACGGATGGAGTAGTTATAAAAATAAATTCAATTGATCAACAGAAGAAATTAGGTTATACTGCCAAATCGCCCCGCTGGGCTATTGCATATAAATTTAAAGCGACACAAGTTTCTACCATTTTAGAAAGTATTTCCTATCAGGTTGGAAGAACCGGAGCAATCACACCGGTTGCGAATTTAAAACCCGTTCAGCTTGCAGGTACAACTGTGAAGCGCGCTTCCTTGCACAATGCTGATATTATTGAGAAATTAGATGTAAGGATTGGAGATACTGTTTTTGTTGAGAAAGGTGGGGAGATCATTCCTAAAATTATTGCTGTTGATTTTACCAAGAGGGGTAACGACCTTTTTTCTGAATCATCCCAGCCAACTAAATACATAACTCATTGTCCGGAATGCAATTCCAAACTTGTTCGCAGTGAAGGGGAAGCTAATCATTATTGTTCGAATGAATTAGGTTGTCCGCCTCAGGTGAAAGGGAAGATCGAACATTTTGTTTCCAGAAAAGCAATGGATATTGATAGTTTGGGTGCCGAAACGATTGGACAATTATATGATGCCCGATTAATAAAAACAATCGCTGATCTTTACGAATTAAAAAAAGAAGAATTGCTTAAAATCGAGCGCATGGCTGAAAAGAGCGCCAATAATTTGTTGGAAGGAATAAAAACGTCTAAAGTTGTTCCGTTCGAACGTGTATTATTTGCCTTGGGGATCCGTCATATCGGAGAAACAACGGCTAAAAAATTAGCATATTATTTTAAAAACATAGATAATCTGAAAAATGCTACCTTAGATCAGTTGTTAGAGGTAGGTGATATTGGTGAACGAACAGCTCAAACGATAATTGATTATTTTGTAGATAACAGATCGGTTGAAATTATATTAAAATTAAAAGATGCTGGTTTGCAATTTGAATTGTCGCAAGAACAATTGACAAACACCAGTGAAAAGTTGAAAAATTTAACATTTGTTGTTTCTGGTGTTTTTAGTAAATTCTCGAGAGATGATATTAAAAAAATAATTGAGCAAAATGGAGGGAAGAATACTGGATCCATTTCAGGTAAAACAAGTTATGTATTGGCTGGAGAAAATATGGGACCCGAAAAATTGAAGAAAGCTGAGAAAATAGGTGTACGGGTTATTTCGGAAGATGAATTTATTAAAATGATTGCAGAATAACAGGTTTATTAATTTAACAGAAGTATTTTTTGTTTTTTCAACCAATGTTGAGAAATATGAACCAATTAATTTTTGAACTAAAATATTGAGCTTTTTAAAAAATATAAAACTTTCCTTTGCAAATCGTGCTTTAAAGCAGGAATTGAAAGCAGTAACAACTATTCGTAAGCCTATTAAATTCAACTTCGATCAGATAAAATCTGTTGGAATTGTATTTGATGCTACTAATGTGGACGATTACGAAATAGTTAAGCGCTATGTCGTTTACCTTCGTGAGCATTCAAAAAAAGTTAAAGGGATTGGTTTTTTCAGCACGAAAGAAATTCCAGTATTAACCTATTTTAAACTCGAATATGATTTTTTTTCTATTAAGGATTTAAATTGGATGGGTATTCCAAATTCAGTGGTTGCTAAAAATTTTATGGATGAAGAATATGATTTGCTAATCGATTTAAATGTTCATGATCATTTTTCTTTAAAATACATTTCGGCCCTTTCCAAAGCGGCTTTTAAAGTTGGAAAGTACAATGAGAATGATATTGAAATTTTCGACATGATGATTGATGCCGATAATACCAAAACAGTAAAATATTTTTTAGGGCAAATTGATACGTATATTACAATTCTTAATAAAAAAGTCCATTAAATAATTTTGTTATCTTATTTAAAATAAAAATTACCTTATGGGATACGAATGAATTTCTGAAATATTTAATTATTTTTTCTAAATGTAAATTAAGAGTTGATTTATGAACTATATTCTATTTGACGACAATGCCCGCATTAACCTGCTTCCTTTAACTTTCACGCGTCCTGTAGCAGATATCCGGATCGGAATTTTAACCATTAGAGAAAAATGGGAGAAAATGCTGGATGCGAAAATATCTTCCAAAACAGAACCTTATCTGAGTAAAAAATTTCCTCTGGTATTTGCCATCGATACAAACAATATCTGGATCAACGGCTCTTTTTGTCCGAACGAAAAATTAATCGAGGAAATTAAAACACTAAAGCCGAATGAGTTGCTGATGGATTCCGAAACAGTGATTGCTGCAAACACTGGAAATGAAAAAACTTTTGAACCCGAAACGAATGTTTCGTTTGTAAAATATGAATCGCATGCCCTAGCAATGCGCGTTGCGCATCCCTGGGATATCTTTTCAAAAAATGGAGAAGCCATTGCCGCTGATTTTGAATTGTTGACCAAAGGGCGTAAATCATTGGCATTAAGCAAAACAAATCAGGTAATAAGGTCTGAAAATATTTTTGTGGAAGATGGAGCAAAAGTGGAATGTGCGATTTTAAACGCTTCTTCCGGACCGATCTACATTGGAAAAGATGCAGAAATTATGGAAGGTTCTATTGTGAGAGGCCCACTTGCTTTATGTGAGCACGCAGCTTTAAAAATGGGTGCGAAAATATACGGACCAACTACCATAGGACCGCATAGCAAAGTAGGAGGAGAAGTAAACAATGCAGTGATATTTGGTTTTTCAAACAAAGGGCATGATGGCTTTTTAGGGAATGCTGTTTTGGGTGAATGGTGTAACATTGGTGCCGATAGTAACAATTCGAATCTTAAAAATAATTATGCTGAAGTTAAATTATGGAATTACAAAAAAGAACGTTTTGTAAATACCGGACTTACTTTTTGCGGTTTGATTATGGGCGATCATAGCAAATGTGGTATTAATACAATGTTTAATACGGGAACAGTTGTAGGAGTGAATGCAAATATTTTTGGATCTGGTTACCCGCGTAATTTTGTGCCTTCCTTCTCTTGGGGCGGTGCAGCCGGATTTACGACTTACAAAACCAAAGATGCATTTGAAGTTGCTACACGGGTGATGGAGCGAAGAGGATTGTTTTTTAATCAAATCGAAGAAGATATTCTTTCACATGTTTTTGAATTAACTGAGAAATATAGAAAACAGTAAATCATTATGGACTTTTCAATAACTGAAATAATTGGCTATATAGCATCTTTTGTTGTACTGCTTTCTTTTTTAATGAAACGTATCAAACTGCTCCGAATAATAAATACAATCGGTTGTTTGTGCTTTGTGATTTATGGTATTCTTTTAAATAATTCCATCCCTATTATTTTTACAAATACCGCTATTGTAGGAATAAACACCTATTTTTTGCTTCGTGCAAAAAAAAATGTCTGATAATTTTCTATTCTTTTAATGCTTTCCTTTCCTATTCAATAGTGCCAATTTGTCCCTTTTCCCCGGATGGCATAGCAATTGAAAATAAACATCGTATATTTATAAAAAAGATAAAATAGTTCTCAAAATATGATAGATAATTTCGACTTAAATGACTTTGTACCAATGCTTCACGATAATTTGATGGATGAAGATACGGAGTTTATACCTCTTCTTTCAACGGAAGATGAGGATCAGATGAATTCAGAAAAAGTACCAGAGGAGCTGTCAATTTTGCCTCTCCGTAATACTGTTTTATTTCCTGGTGTTGTTATTCCAATAACGGTTGGCAGAGATAAGTCGATTAACCTGATCAAAGATGCCTATAAAGGAGATAAGATTATTGGTGTTGTGGCTCAAAAAAACGATTCGGTAGAAGATCCCAATGTGGAGGATCTGAATACAATTGGTACGGTGGCTCAAATCATTAAAATGCTCCGTATGCCAGATGGTAATACAACGGTTATCATTCAAGGAAAAAAACGATTTGAGCTGAAAGAAATTAAACAAACAGAACCTTATTTAAAGGCTGCAATAACGGCTTTCGCAGAAACGCGTCCTAAACAAGATGATAAAGAATTTGATGCGCTTGTTTCTTCATTGAAAGATCTGGCACTTCAAATTGTGAAACACAGTCCACACATTCCTAGTGAAGCGGGCTTCGCTCTCAAAAATATTGAAAGTCCTTCCTTTCTGATCAACTTCATTTCTTCTAACATGAATGCACCTGTGCAAGAAAAACAAAAAATGCTGGAAGTGATCGATTTAAAAGAACGCGCAACGATGGTTCTCTCTAACCTTACCAAAGAACTTCAGATGCTCGAATTAAAAAATCAAATTCAATCGAAAGTAAAAGTGGATCTTGATAAGCAACAACGCGATTATTTTTTACATCAACAGATGAAAACCATCCAAGAAGAATTGGGTGAAAATAATTTTACACAGGATATTCAGGAAATGAAATTGCGTGCTGCTAAAAAGAAGTGGAGTAAAGAAGTTTCTTTGGCATTTGAAAAAGCAATTGGTAAATTGGAACGTATGAACCCCAATGCTGCTGAATATTCTATTCAGACAAATTACCTGGAAGTACTATTGGATCTTCCTTGGGATGATAACACAACAGATAATTTCGACTTAAAACGTGCTGAAAAGGTGTTGAATAATGATCATTTTGGAATGGAAAAAGTTAAAGAACGCATTCTTGAACATCTAGCTGTTTTGAAATTAAAAGGAAATATGAAATCCCCAATCTTATGCTTATACGGACCTCCAGGAGTTGGTAAAACATCACTAGGGAAGAGTATTGCCGAAAGTCTTGGTAGAAAATATATTCGTATGAGTTTAGGTGGATTGCGTGATGAAGCTGAAATACGTGGTCACCGCAAAACATATATTGGCGCAATGCCCGGAAGAGTATTGCAAAATATTAAAAAAGCAGGCTCCTCTAATCCTGTTTTTATATTAGATGAAATAGATAAAGTCGGAAACGATTTTCATGGCGATCCTTCTTCTGCGCTTTTGGAAGTTTTGGATCCTGAACAAAACAATTCTTTCTATGATAATTATGTAGAATTGGATTATGATCTTTCAAACGTAATGTTTATCGCTACAGCAAATTCGTTGAGCTCAATTCAACCCGCTTTGCGCGATAGAATGGAAATTATTGAAATTACCGGTTATACCATTGAAGAGAAAATGGAAATTGCTAAACGTCATTTGATTCCGAAACAATTAGACGAACAAGGATTGAAAAAAGATCAACTACATCTGACTAAGGAAGTAGTGGAGCACATCATTGAAAATTACACACGTGAAAGTGGCGTTCGTGGAATGGAAAAAGTGATTGCTAAAGTGGTGCGCAATGCGGCTAAATCCATTGCAATGGGACAGAAATACAGTGTGAATGTTACTGATAAGGAATTAACGAAGATTCTGGGACCGGCACATGCAAAAGACCGCTACCAAGGAAATGATGTGGCCGGTGTTGTTACCGGTTTAGCCTGGACAAGTGTTGGCGGAGATATTTTATTTATTGAAACAAGCATCACCAAAGGAACAGGAAAGTTAACACTCACCGGAAATCTAGGTGAAGTAATGAAAGAGTCAGCTATTATTGCGCTTGAATACTTGAAATCACACAGTGCAATTTTGGGATTAAAACCCGAAGTGTTTGATAAATGGAATATCCACATTCATGTTCCGGAAGGAGCAACCCCAAAAGATGGTCCCAGTGCTGGTATTACCATGTTAACAGCCATTGCTTCCGTATTTACACAACGGAAAGTGAGAAGTAAATTAGCAATGACCGGAGAAATTACTTTACGCGGAAGAGTATTAGCTGTTGGCGGTATTAAAGAAAAAATATTAGCAGCCAAACGTGCAGGTATTAAAGAGATTATTATGAGTATCGATAATAAAAAGGATATTGAAGACATAAAAAAAGATTATATCAAGGACCTGAAATTTCATTATGTGGAAGCAATGATCGATGTAGTAAAGTTGGCATTATTGAAAGAAAAAGTAGCATCTCCGATCGATCTGACATTGGAAGTTGAGGCGAAAAAAAAGTAATGCACTCAAGTTTTAAAAGAAAAAAAGAAGTAAAAAGCGTCATCGTCGATGTTTTATACTTCTTTTTTTATTGATTTTTAAAAAGAACAATAAAACCCTCGTATTCTCGTTTATAACCCGGATAATTTTATTTATATTTGTGTTGATGAACATCAGAAAATTACGCTATCTTTTAGTATCTATCATTTTCTCTGCTTCGGCTTTAGCTCAGGTGGGTGGAAACAATACCTATGAGTTTCTGAATTTACCAATCTCCGCCAGAGTTTCTGCTTTGGGTGGAAATCTTATTTCTGTTAAGGATAATGACCTTAATGTATCTCTGATTAACCCTTCTTTGCTTTCAGATTCTATGAACAATAATATCGCGTTGAGCTATATTAATTATTTTGCGGACATCAATTATGGCTATGTGGCCTTCGCAAAACATTTTGATAAGATTGGTAATTTTAGTGCAGGTATTCATTATTTGGATTATGGAAAGTTCATTCGTGCCGACGATATCGGAAATACCGATGGAACTTTCGGTGCAAGTGAAATGAGTTTTAATCTGGCGTATGCACGTTCCATCATCGATACAAATTTAACAATAGGTGCAACATTAAAAACGATTTACTCACAGTTGGAGTCTTTTACTTCTTGGGGCTCTGCGCTTGATATTGCGGCAACGTATGTTCGTCCTTCGAACGGTTTTGCTGCGGCTGTTGTGATTAAAAATATGGGCCGTCAATGGAAGCCATATGTGGTAGGTAATAGAGAAAAATTACCATTCGAAGTACAAATCGGGATCTCCAAAAAGCCGAAGCATGTTCCATTCCGATTTTCAATTATATACGAAAATTTAGAGCAATGGGACCTAACATATGTTGATCCAGCAAATCCTCCGCTTACTGAAGATCCATTGACTGGCGAACCCATTAAACAGAATAAAACAAAGATTTTGGCCGATAAATTCATGCTTCATATTGTTTTAGGAGGCGAATTTATCATTACAAAGAATTTATTTTTGCGTTTAGGTTACAACTATCAACGAAGAGAAGAATTAAAGATTCCTGAGAAAAAAGGTATGGCAGGCTTCTCTTTTGGCTTTGGCTTCCGAATTTATAAATTTCATTTCAGTTATGGAAGAGCAGTATACCATCTTGCCGGACCATCTAATAATTTCTCAATCAGCTGCGACTTAAATAGCTTTTACGGAAAAAAGTTTAAATCTACTGCGACTCAATAATTTTTATTGAACAAAAAAATGAGTAATATTGTCCTAAAGAAATCATCGCTTTATGACCAAAATTACTATCGCCATTGACGGATATTCTTCATGTGGAAAAAGCACGTTGGCAAAAGCCTTGGCTTCAAAATTAGGTTATGCATATGTTGATTCTGGTGCCATGTACCGCTGTGTTACACTGTTTGCAATTAGAAAAGGAGTAATCAAAGATCATAGTTTTCAAGAAAATGATATTGTAAAATTATTAGATGAAATTTTACTTTCTTTTCATTTCAATCCAACATCCAAGTCTTCTGAAACAATTTTAAATGGAGAAAATGTAGAAAAGGAGATTCGTCAGATGGTCGTTTCTGAAAATGTTAGTAAGGTTAGTGCGATACATGATGTTCGAGTTAAAATGATCGCGATACAGCGTGAACTCGGAAAAAACAAAGGCATCGTAATGGATGGAAGAGATATTGGAACGAATGTATTTCCCCAGGCCGAGCTAAAGCTATTTATGACAGCAGATAGCGATATCCGAACACAACGTAGATTTGATGAATTATCGTCGAAAGGGCAATTCATTGCATTTAGTGATATAAAAGCAAATCTGATTTATCGTGATCACGAAGATACCAACCGCAAAGAAAATCCTCTTACACAAGCCGCTGATGCTATTGTTCTTGATAATTCTGAACTAACACGCGAGCAACAATTGGAATTTGTTTTGAAATTAATTTCTGATCTTACCTTATTAACTTCAGATTAATATTTTTTTGTTTAATTTAATTTAATTTTCTTTACATTTCTTAAAGGAATTTGCAGCCATTAAATTATTTATAATCTTTGTATTAAAATCATTACAAGACTACTCAATCACAATAATATTAACTATGAAAGATTATACTTTTTGCAGACTTTCTATGAAAAGTCAAGTGTTAAAATCAGTAGCAATGGTTGCACTTATTTTATTGCTTTTTTCTATTAAGGTAAGTGCTCAGGTGTTTTGGACAGAAACTTGGACAAGCGCTGGGACTGGTTGGACATTTAATGTTTCCACCGGAGCAGAAGGTATTGATCCTAATTTTTTTAAAGTTTCAGATAACGAAGGAGGAGGAATTACTCCAAATTTAGGTGCTCCAACAAGTTGTGGAGTGGCATTAAATGGAAACAATACGTTACATATAACGAGTGTTTTTTTTCCAACAGCTGGTGCGGCTTATGATGCAGGTGGTTTATGCGGAATTTTATTTTGTCCAGAGACCAATAGAAGGTCAGAATCGCCAACAATTAATTGCACAGGGAAATCAACCATCACTGTTAATTTTAATTATATAGAAGGTGGTGAAACCACTTTTGACGATGCAAGTTTTTATTATTTTGATGGTGCTGTTTGGGCAATGTTAGATAATATGCCTAAGACGTTTACGGGTTGCGGTGGACAAGGTTTATGGGCTTCGAGGACATTGGCTTTACCCGTTTCTGCTGATAATAATCCACTTGTAAAAATAGCTTTCAGTTGGGTGAACAATGATGATGGAATTGGCACAGATCCTTCATTCGCTGTTGATGATATTACCTTATCAACCGTTTCCTCTTCAAATACAATTACTACTGGTTCTATTTCCAGTAGTCCACTTTGTGCTTGCAGCATTGTAAATCTTCCGTTTACAAGTACAGGAACATTTACTGCAGGAAATACATATACAGCTCAATTATCTGATGCCCTTGGTAGTTTTGCAGCACCCACAACAATTGGAACACTTGTAAGCGTTGCGAATACTGGAACTATTGCTTGCACTATTCCTTGTTCTACTGTATCAGGAACAGCCTTTAGAATCAGAGTAATCAGTTCAACTCCTGCAGTTATTGGAACGGATAACGGTGTGGATATAATAATAAATGCTGTAACAGTTCCATCCGTTTCTATTAATGCGCTTCCGTCCGGACCAATTTGTGCAGGCGATGTTGTTACTTTTGCTGCTACCCCAACTAATGGTGGAACAACTCCAACTTACCAATGGCAGATTAATGGATTAAATGTTGGAGGTGCTACTTCATCAATTTTTTCAACAACTTCTTTAAGTAATGGAGATATTGTAAATGTTACTATGACTTCCAATGCTTCTTGTGCAACACCAATAACAGTAAGCTCAGATACAATTACAATGATAGTGTCTTCTTCGGTTACTGCTTCTGTAGCTATTACATCAACAGCTTCAACAATTTGCGCTGGTGATGCTGTTACGTTTACCGCTGCTCCTTCTAATGGAGGAGCAGCTCCAACCTATCAATGGCAAGTGAACGGACTAGATATTGGTGGAGCAACATCTTCAACATTCTCTTCTTCAAGTTTGCTTGATGGTGATCAAGTAACAGTAATAATGACTTCTAGTTTAAGTTGTGTCACCGGTTCTCCTGCATCATCCAATGCGATTACAATTATTATTTCTGCTACTGTTCCTGCATCAGTAAATATTGCAGTAAGTCCGGGAGCAACAATTTGTTTAGGTGATCTTGCAACATTCACAGCAACCCCAACGAATGGCGGTACAACACCAACCTTTCAATGGCAAATAAATGGAACGAATGAGGCGGGTGCAACAGCTTCAACGTTTGCTACCAACACACTTTCCAATGGTGATGTTGTGTCAGTTATCATGTCCTCCTCTTTAAGTTGTGCTACTGGTTCCCCTGCAACGTCAAATACAATTTCAATGATTGTGAATACAAGTGTTACTGTATCGGTAACAATTGTTAGTACAGCAACTTCAATATGTGTAGGAGATCCTGTATCATTTACTGCAACACCTAACAATGGTGGCACACCAGCGTATCAATGGCAAGTGAATGGAGTAAATGCCGGGACAAATTCACCTTCATTTACTTCAACTACTTTATCTAATGGTGATGTTGTAACAGTCATAATGACTTCATCTTCACCTTGTGCAACAGGTTCGCCTGCAACTTCAAATAGTGTTGCGATTGCAGTAAACACCTGCACTCCTCCAGTGGCGAATTTTTCTGCTAATCAAACAATCTTCTGTACTACACCCGCTTGTGTTAATTTTACAGATTTAAGTACGAATACTCCAACTTCTTGGTCTTGGTCATTCCCTGGAGCAACACCTGCAACATCTTCTTCGCAGAATCCAACCAGTATTTGTTATTCTGTTGATGGAACTTATAATGTTACCTTAATTGCTGCAAATGGCGATGGTTCTGATACACTTACACAAGTAGCATATATTACTGTAGGTGCTCCAATACCTGTTACTATAAGTGGTAATTTGCTGATTAATGCTTGCGAAGAAACAACTTTGTTTGCAAGTCCAGCAGATGGTTCATACGTCTGGGGGCCAGGAGGAAATTCTTCCGGAGCTCAGACGACAGTTTCTCCTTCAGTTACAACTGATTACTATGTAACGTACACCAGTCCTGACGGATGTACCGATTCGGATACAGTTACGGTAATAGTACAAAATATTTACTCATATTATATGCCTACCGGTTTTTCTCCAAACGGAGATGGAATAAATGATGTGATTCAAGTACATGGTCGCGGAATAGATTATATTAATTTAAGAATATTTGATAGAATTGGCGAAAAAGTTTTTGAAACTTCAGATTTGGAAACGGCTTGGGATGGAAAATTATTCGGATTCAGGATGAATGATAATGTATTTGTATACACACTGGAAGTTACTTTCTGTAATGGTGATACAGCTAAAGAAAACGGAAGTATTATGCTTGCACGATAAGAACAAACCTATTAAAAAATATTTTTCTTTAAAGAATTAAACTTAATACAAATGAAAAAAACTACTCTGATAATAGCATTTATATTTACATTTTGTTTTTCAGGAATCGCACAGGATCTGCATTTCTCGCAGTTTTATGCTGCTCCCTTAAATGCGAATCCTGGTAATACCGGAGCGATCAACTCAGATATTCGAGTGTATTCACTTTATAGAATGCAATGGTTTACAGTAACCAACCCTTATAAAACATTTAACATAGCTGCAGATGGTCCTATCTTCAAAAAAAGAATGTTGAGTGATGATTTTTTTGCTGCAGGAATTAATATTACAAATGATAATGCCGGTCCTGTTAATTTAAAAATACAATCCTACAATGCTTTGGTGTCATATACTAAATTTATTGGAGGGCGTCAGAAACATAACATTACTCTTGGATACACCATTGGATATAATATAAAATCTGTTGCATTGGGCGGAGTGAAATGGGATAGTCAATATGACCCTAATGCTGGAAGTTATAACCCCGCTTATGGAACAGCAGAAGGTGGAGGAGGAGTAGCCTATCTAGATATGTCAACAGGTATCGTTTGGAATTTCAGAACAAATCATTTATTCAGAAGTGCTTTGGGTTTTTCGTTCCATCATTTTACGGCACCACTTGTAAGTATTATTGGAGGACCAGAAAGATTGATTCCTAAATTTGGTGTACAATGGAATTTTGCTTATAAATTAAGTGAGACTAGCAACACAACATTATTACCTAGTTTAATTGCATACCAACAGGGTACATCTTTATTATTGAATGGCGGATTAAATGTGAAGTATGTATTGGAAGAGGCATCCCGTTATACGGATAATCAAACAGATAAAGCTTTTTATATTGGAGTATTTTATCGCTTTAGAGATGCTGTATATGTTACTTTTCGATACGATTACAAAGAATTTTCTTTCGGTGCAGCATACGATATCAATGCATCAAAATTAATTGAGGCAACAAAAACAGTTGGCGGATTTGAGATATTCTTACAGTATAAAGGCATTTTCAAAAATAAATTATCGAAAACAACCAGTGTTAGATTTTTATAAAGTAATAACGCATTTAGTTATAAAAAATCTCGTTCTGAAAATGCAGTAGAGGATTTTTTTTGATTAGATTTTTTAATTCATCAATAAAATTCATATGCACCAAGATCAGGGAGTGAAGTGCTTGGATTAGGACGCGCTGCATTGTTAAGATCAAATGGAATAAAAATCCCTGTATCACCTTTATCAATAGCAAAAGATGTGGATGTTAAACGATAATCGTTGACACTAATATCCCTGTATCCGGGATTATTAGAGTATATTGTAGAGTAATGAACATTCGATGTGTTTCTTAAAGTTTTTAAAATACAATGATCAAATTTGTATGAAAAATAACCGGGTCCGGCAATACTCAATGAATCTATTCCTATCTCTTCATCAGTATCTCCATAGATAATACAATTTCCAAAATATGCACTGTCTAATGGTCTTAAGACGTAAGAACTACCAGATACATAATAATTATTCAAAGCAATTATTGGAGTTGTTCTTTCATCTCTGTCCCAGAAATTTGCAAACGTACAATGTTCAAAGCGGTATTTCCCGCCAATAGTGAGAGCTGCAACGTATTGTCCGCAATTAGCAAAAACACAATTCACCGCTCTGATGTGAGCGCCTTGTCCGAATAAAGCCGCAGCCGACATGTTTTTTACAATCGTATTAGAGAGTCGTAGTGTCGGATTTGTAAAAGATGCAACCGTATCGACTTGTATTCCAATTTGTCCGTTTTTAATGATTGCCCAATCAATGATATTATTTTTGCTCAATCGAGAAAGCCAGATTTTACCCCATTGTCCGGGAACATCCTTGTATTCGGGTTCTAGCCGATCGCCTTGAAAAGTGACTTCATTGCCTTGAGTCCCCAGGATCTCAAGTGTACCTTCTTTATATACCCAAAGTACAGCATTGTTGTGCATGTATATTTTTGTTCCTGCCTGAATAATTAATTTGCCTAGAGAATCAATAACTGCATAACCAAAAATTAGATGTGGTTTATCATTCGGTAAAATCGTTGTTTTGCCTTCTTTTCCAATTATAGAATAAAATTTTCCTGGTAAAGGTTTATGTAAATACACATCTTGTCCGATCGCAAGAAGCTTCACATCCTGAATATTACCATTCGTTTCAAAGATGATAGAATCTTTTACAAGAACGGGAAGGATTCCCGATGGATTTACAAAAACCTGAACAAATACATATAAACTGTCCCCACCTAAAATTTCAATATCCGTTAATACAGGTGCACTTGCAGTAGTGGAAACACCATCAATATTTAGTTTGAATGCTGAGCCTGTTCCTCCAGCCAAATAGGCTTTTGAAATGTTCATTGGCTGATCGTGGGGATTATAAATGCGGAAAACTTTTGTAGTAGAGCCGGCAAAATGAAAAACAGTATCGAATAAAACCGAATCAGTTGAAAATAAAAGCTTAGCACTGGTGTCGGTGATTAGTTCATCCTTTTTACAGGAAGACACAATAGCAATCAAAAAGAGACAAAAAGGAATAATCCGTGATATTTTCATGATACAAATATAAAGTAAGCGATTCAAGAAACGGAATTTGCCTGTAAATATTTTAAAACCATTGAAAAATAGATAATTCTATGGAATTTTTTAAAGTATAGCATCAATCAATAAAAAAACTTAAATTTGTATGTTAAGGTATTTTACACGATCGCTATTTTTTATACAAGGAACTGTAAATTACTTTTTAATTAATTTTAAGTTAAAGTCATTTTTTTCCGAGATATTCGGAATTCGCTATATGAACAAGCATTTAAGGTTGATTTACTTATTGCTAATTACGTTTGCCCTTAGCATGCGCGTAGCTTCTGCTCAAACCAATTTTGGATCAGAAGAAGAATTGAAATCACAGGCTTCCAAATTATTTAATGATGAAATGTTTGAGGAAGCATTTCCGCTCTATACTCAACTCACCAGTATTTACCCCAAAGATCCTACTTATAATTATCGTTTAGGTGTATGTATGCTTTATGCGAGCGATGATAAAGAAAAACCAATTGCCTTTTTAGAATTTGCAGCCAATAAACCGGAAGTAGAAAAAGAGGTGTTTTTTTATTTGGCGCGCGCTTATCACTTGAATTATCGTTTTGATGATGCCATCAAACAATACTTGCGTTATAAAAATGTTGCTTCCGCTTCAAAAACAGAGAAATTGATGGTGAATCGGCAGATTGAAATGTGTAAAAACGGAAAAAAACTATTGCGTAATTTAACAGATTTGGAAGTAATTGAAAAGAAAGAAATGAGTCGTGCTGATTTTTTTCGTTCCTACGACATTACCGGTATTGGCGGAAAGCTTTTGGTAAAGCCAGATGAAGATGTATTTAAATCCGCTATGGATAAAAAGAAAAAAGAGAAATCGATCATTTATCTTGCATCCAACAATAATCAAATTTTTTTCTCCAGCTATGGAAATGATCCAGAAAGAGGAAAGGATATTTATGTCATCCGTAAACTTCCCTCAGGAGAGTGGAGCAAGCCGCAAACTTTAGGTTATCCTGTTAACACCGAATATGACGAAGACTTTCCTTTTCTTCATCCGAATGGTAAAGTACTTTATTTCTGTTCCAAAGGACATAATTCAATGGGTGGTTTTGATGTATTCAAAACAAAATTGAATGAAGAAACGAATACATGGAATAAACCTGAAAACCTTGATTTTCCTATAAATACACCTGACGATGATATTTTATACATCACCAATGAATCAGAAAGTGAAGCATACTTCTCATCAGCCAGAGCTAGTAAAACCGGAATGACTGCTGTTTATCATATAAATATAGAACGTAAGCCTATCGACATCGCGATTATTAAAGGATCAGTTTTGAAGAATCGCGATAATCAGCCTTTAGATGTGAAGATTACTGTGAAGGATTTGAATGAAAATGTGATCGTCGGAATCTATACATCTACAGCAGCAAATGGTGGGTATTTGATCAATATTCCGAATAGCGGAAAATTTCTATTTACTGTCGAAACACCAGGTTTTGAAACTCAGTCAGATGTAGTAGAAGTTCCTGTTCAAGATGTTTTTCGCCCAATTAAACAAGAAATCAGTTACGAATTAGGGACAGATAAACTTATAATTAAAAACCTAATTGATGATGTAATAGATGATGCCAATTACTTGCTTGCTCTAAATTTTATTAAGGAAAAATCTAAAATGGATGTGCGTGATATAATTGCATCGGCAAATACTTCTGCTTCCAATTTAAAAGATACTTCATTAGAAACGAATGCCACTGTAAAAACCAATAATGCAATTGCGACATCAACAAATACAAAGTTAAGCAATAATGATATTGTGAAAATTGGATACGCAGATGCTGAATATGTTTCAAAAGAGGCAAAAGATCTTCACGAACAAGCCGATGTGGCTTTGGTTTTGGCAAATCAAAAGAATGAATTATCTGCCAACAAATCCAGACAAGCAACACAGCTTTTGGAGGATGCTTCTGTGATGGATGATAATGTTAAAAAGCAGGCAGCGATTGAGGAAGCGAATGGTGTAACTAAAGAAGCGGAAGAGTTAAGTCAGGAAACGGTTGCTGCATTTAATCTTGCAAAAAAAATTGAATTTCGTGCGATAGCAAAAGATCAAGAAGCTGATTTGTCGTTGCAGTATGCAAAAGATTTGGAAGCTGCTGTGAAATCTAAAAAATCTGATCCCGCTTTATTCACTAAACTCGAAGAGCAACAAAAGAAATTAGACGCACTTTCTGAACAAAATAACAATCCGACTTTAGCAAATAGTTTGAAGATGGATGTGGATAACATAAAACGTGCATTGGATAAAGCTTTGAAAACAGGAGCCGATATTAAACAAGAAATATTTGATAATGAAGCATTAATCGTTACTACCAAAGCTGATGTTGATAAAGAAAGAAACGAGAAAGTAAAACAAGGATTGATCGATCAGATGACAGGTCTTAAGATGGACACCGAAGAAAGTAAGAAAGATCTTGTATTGAACGAACAAAAAGTTGCTCAATTACAAAAAGAATATATCGGTCTTTTAAATGAAACTGCATTGGTGAGCAATGTATACGACAAAGCAAAAATAGGAACAAGTGAAAAAGCTACTGCAGAAGTTGCAATGGTTAATAAAGCTAAATTGGAGGCTCAAGTAAATACAATTAAAAATTCAAATTCGGAAAATGCTCTTGCCTTAAATAAGACAAGTACAACCGAGTCGATATTGAATAATAATACAGTAACAAATTCAGTTGTAGCTGATAATTCAGCAACTCAAACCTTCTCCGAAGCAAAAATGGATTATGCACAAAAATATGAAGATGATATTGTTGCCGCAGATAAAATTGAGAATGCATTGGAACGCGAAAACATAAAACTAGCGTTATATAAAGATTGGTCTTCATCGATTTCAGTTGACCTCTCGACTAAAAAAGCAGCTTCAAAAACCGAAAAAAATAAGTCAAAGAAAAAAGAGTTAAGCATAGAAATAGCATCATTAGAGACAGAATTAAAAGACAAGCAAAAAACTATAACAACAATTATAGCAACACAAGAAAAATTAAAACAAGAAGACGCTCTTATTGCTGATAAAAGAAAAGAAACAACAAAAAATACTAGTTTAAACAATTTATCTGCAGATAATACAACTGTAACAGATTCAAATTTGGCAGCCATCAATACTAAATATTCAGAAGAAATTGATGCAACAAATGGCATAAAAAACATGTCGGACCGTGAAAAAGCAAAAGCAGAAACGCTAATCAATTGGAGCAAGGCCATCGATAACTATGTTGAAAAGCAAGTAAAATATATGGATGCCAGCTCTAATCCGGAAATGAAAGCCATGCTATCGCTTAAGGTCAAACAAGGAGAAGTATTATCTTTAGAAAAAAAGAAAGAAGCGGAACAGCGTTTAGCAAAATTGGCAGGTAAAACAGATCCGAAAATAGCGTTCAATACGAATGCATCCGAGATAAATTCAAACTCTGGAAACAATTTATTGGCAGCTAATTCAACGATAATATCTGATGCTGAAGTCACAAAAAACAATGGAAATATTATTGCAGATACTACTGCAAAGGCGACAACAAATAAAACAACAGCTGAAACATTTTCAAAAACAATGGAAGCTGACAATCTTAATACAAATACAGTTTCAAAAATAAATGATATTTCAATAGTAGATAGTTCATTAATTTTATCAGCTGTTTCAAAAACAGAGAATAAGACAAATGTTTCTTCGTCAAATAAATCTTCGGAGTTAGAAAGTAATACTGCTGATAATGGATTTGTTTATACAAGCTCTTCGGCTTCTCAACAAGCAATAAAAGCGAAAATATTAACGAAAGAAGCTGAATACCTTTCCGTTCAGTCTAATAATTTAAAAACTAAAGCAGCAGCAGAAAAAAATAGCACAACAAAAAATGCAATTTATGCTGAAGCAGAAGATTTTTCAAAACAATCAGAACAAAAAGTAATTGAAGCAGCGCAAGTTGCAGCAGATGCTAATAAGACCGAATACAGTTATAATCAATTTAAGTTAGAAAAATTTATAAAAGCCACTCAAGGAAATACTGCTGACGATATTTTAATGGCTGAAATGATGAAAGATGAAGCAGCGATCTATTTTAACCGTGCTATCAAATTCTATGAAGTAGCGAATACTACAACTTCCTTTTATGAAAAAGAATCTGCTATGGCTGATGCTTTTAAAAATGAATTGATTGCTTTAGAAAAACAACAAAAAGCAAAGGATATTTATATAAAATATACGCCAGATGTTACCTTTGATAATACAGATTTTGCTAGTCTAAAAACATCAGCTTCCTCTAAATCTAAAGATAATTCTGTAGCTCTTAATTTATCTAAAAAAGCTGATAATGAAAGTATTAAGAATGCTTCAAATGAAAATAGTAGTTTAACGGATAAGTCTGCGGATACAACTAATGTTGACAATGAATTAAAAAAAACAGACAATGCAGGTGAAAATAATATATCAAATTCGACTCAGGTAAATGTTCCTTCTATTGTTGGAATTTCAACAAAAACTAAAACAATAAATGTATCTGATACTACCTCAAAAATAGATAACGCAGACGTAAACATAAAAACGTCTGCGCTTACCAATAACATATTTATAAAAAAATCGACACCTGTTTATTCTAATTCTAAGCCAATTCCTGTAAATGAAAAATTACCTGAAGGCTTGATTTTTAAAGTTCAGATAGGAGCTTTTAGAAATCCTATTCCTCAGGATCTTTTTAAAGGAATGTCTCCAATAACAGGTGAAACAACTCCACTAGGTTTTATCCGTTATACAGCAGGCTTGTTTACTACGTTTGCATCAGCTGATAAGGTGAAAGAAGAAATCCAGGCAATGGGATATAAAGATGCTTTTGTTGTAGGTTTTTATAATGGAAAGCGAGTATCAATGACAGAAGCAATGGAAATGACAGGTGGATTGGCACCTTCCATAAATAAAGCAACTTCTATTACTAATAATACGATAAATACATCAAACATTGCTTCTTCATCAAATTTGACTACCGGAAATAATTTCACAGCATCTTCAGAAACAAAAACTCCCTCTTCGATAAACACACAGATAGATGCTTCAATAGTATCAGAAAGCGTAACAGTAGTTACGGGTTTATTCTATACTGTTCAGATTGGTGTTTATTCACAACCGGTACCAGCTTCAAAATTATTTAATGTGCAGCCCCTATATACCGAAGTTGCACCGAATGGCAATTTAAGGTATAACACAGGAATTTATAATAATTTAGGAAGAGCCTCAGAGGCTAAAAATATGGTAGTAGATTTAGGAATTAAGGATGCCTTTATTGTTGCCTACAATAATGGTAAACGTGTTTCTATGATTGAAGCAGATCAATTGATTAAACAGGGTTCTGCCATATTCCCAAGCGCTCAAAATATGAATGTTTTGCCAACTTTTTCTGAAAAAGTTATCGTAACAGATTTGAACAAAGGAAAAACTGTGGCAGCAGATGTTTTAAAAACAGATATCAACATAACGAAATTAACAAATGAAAATAATCCTGAAACAATCGCAAAAGAAGTATCAACGCAATTAACAACTCCTTCAAATGTTATTCAACCTTTATCGAAAGAAGTTGAAGTTACAATGCCTAATTTAAGTGAACAGTTGAAAGTAGCAGGGGCAAGTAATCTTTTTCAAATTGATTCGGGACTTGTATTTAAAGTTCAGATTGGCGCATTTAAAGATGAAGTACCTTTAGAAATTGCAAATAAGTTTTTGAAAGTTGCGAACAAAGGAGTTAAAAACTATAAAGATGTAAATGGGTTAACGATTTATACTGTTGGCATATATCGTTCTTATGAAGAAGCCATAGCAGTAAAGACTGAAATAATTACCATTGCTGCCATCTCGGATGCATTTATTGTTTCTTATAAAGATGGAATTAAAATTACTGTGGATGAAGCAAAAAAAATGATAGGGAAATAAAAAGAGTTAAAAGAAAAAAGTATTTTAAAATTATGGATTTGAAGAATTTTGATAAACAGCTTCACGAAATAGATACAGACATACTAACTGCTCCATAGGAAATTGCTCTTGAAGATAAACAGATCGTGGTTTATAATGATGATTTTAATACATTCAATCATGTCATTGATTCATTGATTAAAGTTTGCAAACACGATCCTATACAAGCAGAACAGTGTACATTCTTAATTCATTATAAAGGAAAATGTTCAGTAAAAAAAGGAGCTTATGAAGAGTTGGAGCCATTTTGTACCGCACTTTTACAAAGAGGAATTACTGCAGAAATAGAATAAGCACTTACAATAATTATTTTGTATGAAAAGGAAATTTTTCTATTCAGTTTTAATTAATAGTTTACTTTTTACTGCATGTCAGAAAGTACCAATCACCAATCGAAAACAAATTAGTTTGATTTCGGAATCAGAAATGATTGGGATGAGTCTTACAACGTACTCTGATTTTTTATCGAAAAATCCTGCTGTTTCTGAAGCAGATGCCAATGCGAAGATGGTTTCCAGAATTGGGAAAGAGATACAACAAGCGGTTGAAATATTTATGAAAGAGCAGGGATTAGCTAGTCGATTGGTTGGTTATCAATGGGAATTTCATATGGTAAATGAAAATACAATAAACGCATGGTGTATGCCAGGCGGAAAAGTTGTTGTTTATTCAGGATTACTTCCGGTGACTCAAACGGAAGGCGCATTGGCTTGTGTAATGGGGCATGAGATTGCCCATGCAGTTGCGCGTCATGGAAACGAACGCATGAGTCAGGGGCTTTTAGTTCAAGCGGGAGGAATAGCATTGTCGGTAGCACTTTCTCAAAAGCCACAAATGACTCAGGATCTTTTTTTACAATCATATGGTATTACATCTCAACTTGGAATGTTAAACTATTCTAGAACACACGAAAGTGAAGCGGATAAAATGGGCTTGGTGTTTATGGCAATTGCAGGTTACGATCCTTCTGAAGCGATTCGTTTTTGGGAACGTATGGAAAAAAAGTCTGGAAATAAACCGCCACAAATTTTAAGTACTCACCCAAATGATGCAACACGTATTGCAGATATTAAAGCGTTTTTGCCTGAAGCAATGAAGTATTTTAAGAAGAAGTAATGCTCTTTTTTGTATGATAATAATCAAATCCTGATTTTTTTTTATTCATACCCTCAATTTTTCCAACAAGTTCTGACTTTAAATAAGAAATTCATTTTCAATTTATTATTCTTTTGCACTTTCCTTTCGTATAAATAGTCGACTATCAAAAAGTCTGCTATCATAACGATATCAACAAAAAAGGTTTAAAAGATGTTATAAAAATCTGCAAGAAATGAATAAAGATATTCATAAATCTTGCAGATTTG
>CANIFU010000027.1 GCA_947466965.1 Bacteroidota bacterium | reverse complement strand
TTTTAAGCGATGGAAGTAAATTATGATTTTTATTATTCGCTCATGTATCTCGGAATGCGAACTGCTGACTTGTTCTTGTTGCTTATAAAAGCACTTGGTTAACAATGATTTACACTAAATAATATGACATTTTGTGTCGTATTTGTCAATAAAAAAACTCCCATCTTTCGATGAGAGTTTTTTTTATTTGTTTTAAAATATTAGTTAGCAGCTGTTTCCGGTTTTGGCAACAACACTTTACGAGATAATTTGAATTTTCCGGTTTTCGGATCAACCCCAATTAATTTAACTTGTATTTTCTCTCCTTCTTTTAAAACGCCATCCATACTTTCAAGACGTGTATGATTAACTTCAGAGATGTGCAATAAACCATCTTTACCAGGCATAAATTCAACGAAAGCACCGAATGCCATAATTGATTTTACTTTACCTTCATAAATTTCACCTACTTCAGGTTGTGCAACAATACCTTTAATTTTTGCTAAAACAGCATCAATTTTTTCTTTGTCAACAGCAACGATATCAATGTGTCCCATGCCATCTTTTTCTTCAATAACAATGGTTGCACCTGTTTCGCGTTGCATTTCCTGAATAATTTTCCCTCCAGGTCCAATAATGGCACCGATGAATTCTTTAGGAATTACCATTTTTACAATGCGTGGAGCATGTTCTTTATAGTCTTCTCTGCTAACGGTTATTGTTTTAGCCATTTCTCCTAGGATGTGTAAACGTCCTTCTTTCGCTTGTTGCAGGGCTTCAGCCATTACTTCGTATGGTAAACCATCCACTTTTAAATCCATTTGACAAGCAGTAATACCGTCTTTTGTTCCTGTAACTTTAAAGTCCATATCACCCAAGTGATCTTCATCACCTAAGATATCAGAAAGGATCGCGTATTTACCTTTGTCGTCAGTAATTAAGCCCATTGCAATACCTGAAACAGGTTTTGTGATCTTAACACCTGCATCCATTAAGGCCAGTGTTCCGGCGCAAACAGTTGCCATGGAAGAGGAACCATTTGATTCGAGAATGTCTGAAACGATACGAACCGTATAAGGATTTTCAGGTGAAAGTACTTTTCTCAATGCGCGTTCTGCAAGATTACCATGCCCCACTTCTCGTCTTCCTGGTCCACGATTTGGTTTAACTTCACCCGTTGAAAAAGCAGGGAAGTTGTAATGCAACATAAAGTTATTTTGCCCTTGGTATAAAGCTCTGTCAATTGATTGAAGATCTAATTTAGTGCCTAAGGTTACAGAAGTTAAGGATTGTGTTTCACCACGAGTAAAAACAGCAGAACCATGTGCAGAAGGTAGATAACCAATTTCGCTCCAGATAGGACGAATTTGGTTTGTTTTACGACCATCTAAACGAGCTCTTTCATCCAATACAAATCTACGAACAGCATCGTATTCAACATCGTGATAATATTTTTTAACTAATGTTTTATTGATTGTTGCTTTTTCTTCTTCAGGTAATGCCTCAATAAAATCATTAACTACTGCTTTAAATGCAGCACCACGTTCTTTTTTATTTGGGTTTTGTAATTTCGCAACGGCATATGCTTTATCGTAAAGTGCTTTGTGAATACGAGTTTCTAATTCAGCATCATTTGTTTCGTGACAATATTCACGTTTAACAATTTTTCCTTTCACTGCTTCAACCTTTGCAACTAAATCATTGATGGCGTTAATTTCAAGACGGATAGCTTCGTGTCCGAATTTAATTGCTTCCAACATTTCGTCTTCAGAAATTTCATTCATTTCACCTTCAACCATCATAATATCTTTAGCGGAAGCTGCAATAATCATGTCAAGACTTGATTTTACTAATTCTTCAACAGTAGGGTTGATTATTAATTTGCCATCAATTTTACCAACACGTACTTCTGAAACAGGTCCGTTGAAAGGAATATCAGAAACAGCAATTGCAGCTGCAGCAGCTAAACAAGCAAGTGCATCGGGCATTGTGTTTTTATCTCCTGAAATTAAGGAAATTAATACTTGTGTGTCTGAGTGATAATCTTCAGGGAATAGAGGACGAAGAGCTCGGTCAACTAAACGACAGATCAATACTTCATAGTCAGATATTCTGGCTTCGCGTTTGAAGAATCCACCAGGGAATCGACCTGCTGCAGCAAATTTTTCCTGATAGTCAACAGATAATGGTAAAAAATCTGTTCCTTCTTTCGCATCTTTGTTTGATACGATTGTAGCAAGCAACATGGTGTTACCCATTCTTACAACAACAGATCCGTCAGCTTGTTTTGCTAATTTCCCTGTTTCTAATGTGATTTCACGTCCATCTGCTAATGCGAACGTGTGTGTAATTCCAATTTGTGACATTTTTTTTGTTTTTAATTTATTATTTTCTTTACCTCTTTTTAATTACATATTGAAAATTGAAAGTTTGAAAAATTTTCTTTCTGTTTATTGATAACGGTAAACCGCTGTGATTCTTTTTTTAAGAGGAAAAGGAAACCAATTGAATTGTTTTGTATTCGGTATTTCAATTTCAAATTCCATTATACACAAAAAGCATCCAGCTATTAGCAGGATGCCTTTTGTAAAGGTTATTGTAAGAATTTCAAACTATTTTCTTAGATCAAGTTTCTTAATAATAGCACGGTATCTTTCGATGTCGTTTTCTTTAACGTAATCAAGTAAACTACGTCTTTTGGCAACTAAAGCAATAAGAGACTTTTGAGTACCAAAATCTTTTCTATTTGATTTCAAATGCTCCGTAAGGTGGCTGATTCTATGAGAGAACAAAGCGATTTGTCCTTCTGAAGATCCGGTATCTTTTTCAGATTTACCGTGCGTTTTGAAAATTTCTTTTTTAATTTCTGATGTTAAATACATTGTATTCAGTCTTTTTTGTTTTTATTTTAGGATTGCAAAGATAAATATTCTTTTTAAATCTGCAATAAAAAAGTAGTTTTTGAACTAAAATAATCGTTTATTCGCTATTAGTAAGCTTTTGCAAGACATTATTTTGTGATTAGACCTAATTTTAAAGGTATTATCATTTGATGAACAAGCAAAAATTGTATGAAGGTTGTTAGTTTTTAAACATTCGGAGTAAGTGCGCCAATTTGCTTTTTAACTCTTTGCGATTTAAAATCTTGTCTAAAAATCCATGTTCAAGAACAAACTCAGATGTTTGGAACCCTTTGGGCAAGTCTTTTCCAATTGTTTCTTTTACAACCCGAGGGCCCGCAAATCCTATCAATGCCTGAGGTTCGGCTATATTTAGATCACCTAACATCGCATAAGATGCAGTAACACCTCCTGTAGTAGGGTCTGTTAAGAATGAAATATAAGGTACTTTTGCTTCCGACATTAGGGATAATTTTGCTGCTGTTTTAGCCATCTGCATCAATGAAAAAGCAGCTTCCATCATTCGAGCACCACCAGATTTTGAAATAATCATTAACGGGATTCTATGTTCGATACAATAGTCACATGCCCTTGCAATTTTTTCACCAACTACAGAACCCATGGATCCTCCGATAAAACTAAAATCCATACATGCTATTACTAGATCTTCCCCTTCAATTTTTCCGTGCCCTGTTCTTAGTGCATCTTTCAGATTTGTCTTTTTAGCAGTATCTACCAAACGGTCGGTATATTTTTTTGTATCCACAAATTCAAGCGGATCGCCAGCAGTTAGATTTCCGTTCAATTCAATAAATTCATTGTTGTCGAATAGAATTTCGAAATATTCTGCGGAACCTATTTTTTCGTGGTATTGGCATTCTTCATTCAAACAAACGTATTTGTTTTGTGCGTGTTCGTTTGTAGGAGATATTTTTTTACAAGACGGACATTTATACCACAATCCTTCAGGAGTTTCTTTTTTTTCCTTGGTTGATGTCGTAATTCCTTCTTTTATTCGTTTAAACCAACTCATATTTTTGTTCTTAGTTTTTAGTAGTTTGTTGTTGGAGTGTTTGTTAGTTCTAACAACCAATAACCAACAACTTACAACTGATTTATGCTATTGTGATACTCTTATCCAAGTATACGTCCTGTATTGTATTTAAAAGTTCTACACCTTCTTTCACTGGTTTTTGGAATGCTTTTCTGCCTGAGATCAATCCTTGTCCACCTGCTCGCTTATTAATAACAGCTGTTGTTACTGCTTCCGCTAAATCGGATGCCCCTTTAGATTCCCCTCCTGAATTAATCAGGCCCATGCGTCCCATATAACAATTTGCAACTTGATAACGACAGAGATCAATCGGATGTTCTGTTGTTAATTCAGAATATACTTTTGGATGTGTTTTTCCAAAATTTATAGCAGTATAACCTCCATTTTTATCAGATAATTTCTGTTTGATAATATCTGCCTGAATAGTAACTCCTAAATGATTTGCTTGAGACGACAAATCTGATGCAGTATGATAATCCACTCCATCTTTCTTAAATCCATTATTACGGGTATAACACCATAAAACAGTTGCCATTCCAAGTTCGTGGGCACGTGAAAATGCTTCTGCAACCTCAACAATTTGACGGGAAGACTCCGGTGAACCAAAATAGATGGTTGCCCCTACAGCAACTGCTCCCATATTCCATGCTTCTTCAACAGAACCAAACATAATTTGATCGAATTTATTCGGATAAGTTAGGAACTCGTTATGATTTAATTTTACAATAAAAGGAATTTTATGTGCATATTTTCTAGAAACAGAGCCTAATACTCCAAATGTAGAAGCTACTGCATTGCATCCACCTTCAATGGCTAATTTAACGATGTTTTCAGAATCAAAATAAATCGGATTGGGTGCAAATGACGCTCCTGCACTGTGCTCAATTCCTTGATCAACAGGCAAAATACTCATGTAACCTGTATTGGCTAATCGACCAGTGCCATATAATTGTTGTATACTCCTCAAAACTTGCGGACTACGGTTGGTTTGTTGAAAAATACGATCTACAAAATCACTACCAGGTAAATGGATGTTTTCTTTTAAAATTGTTTTACAATTGTGATTTAATAGGCTATTAGCATTACTTGCTAATAACTCTTCAATTTTTTTAGCTGCCATCTTTATTATGTTGAACGTTAAGTTTTTAATTGTATAAGGATGAAAATCCAATCAATTATTAATTACTTTACTGATTTTTCAGGAAGGCAAAGTTAGGAATTTTTACGAATTGTTGAAAAGGATTTTTTTTAAAACTTGAAAAGCTCACTTTAATGTTTTTTTTATAAATTGATTAATAAAAACGTAAAATCAGGTATTCATATTTCCTTGCGTATTTCTTTAAAATAGAAAGTAATTAATAATTGAGCTGTAGCAGTTATAAAAAGGAAAGTGATTAAAATGGATATCCTATACCTAAGTTGAAAGTGAGGAAGTTGTATTTCCTGTTGTTGTTGTTTAAACGGTAAATGCTTTTCCATTCTGCGTCAAATAAATTTTGAATCACCCATCTTTTTTGTTCAGCAAATTTTGGATCCCTTATTTTCAATCCGATATCGAAACGGATAATAAAAAAGTTGAAGTCGGCTCTTAATCCAAGTCCTGATCCAATAGCAATTTCTTTATGAAAGCGATCGAGTTGAAAATCTCCGCCGGGGCGACCGTTATCTTTTTTCTGAAGCCATGTATTTCCGGCATCAACAAAAATTGCACCTTTCAACATTTTTAATAATTTGAAACGGTATTCAACATTCATTTCCAATTGCCCGTCCCCAACTTGTCCAAAGGATATTTCCTCACCATCATCAAATGCACCTGGACCCAATGTGCGGGCTTGCCATGCACGAATACCGTTGGCGCCTCCGCTGTAAAAACTTCTTTCAAAGGGAAGGGCGGGAAAGTTAGCTAAGGGTTTTCCTATTCCGGCTGCAATTCTAAGTACTACTTTATTGATCTCATTGGAATTAAAATAATAACGAAAATCTGCATCTGTTCGAAGATATTGTGAATAAGCAATGTCTAAAATAGTATATCTTCCTTGGTCATCCTTTGTAAAAGAGTTGGGTTTTAAAAAGTTTACCGAATTATAAATTCCCCTCAGAATATTACCGGAAGATTCGGCATTTAATCTAAAGAAGGAGAAGTTTTCTTCTTTTTTATTGTTTTGCTCATTATAGGTAAAAGTATAGCGAGTACTTGTTGCTAAGTGGTCAGTAAAACTGTTTTTTAAATACAGATCTTGAATATTATCTAGGAAATTTGTTTGAAGATCCACCTTTACAAAGTTGATCACAATTGGACTGATTGTATGTCTTTTTTTATCCGTTTCTTTCCATGAATAAGAGAAAGAAAGATTGCTTATATATCTTGTATAATCCGATCGTTGCTGAAAATTAAAGGAAGAAGTAATGATTGTTTTTGGATTGGAGCGCTTGGATGCATTAATTCTAAAAGGTACTAAAAATCGCGGAAAATAAATGTTTGCTTCCGGACCAATCTCAATCGTGTTAAATTGCGTAATTGGATTAATATCTGCGTTTGTACTATTCGCAATTTTTTGTGCCTCTAAACCGCCTTTTAATCTTAATTCAAGCACTTCTGCCCCTTTAAATAAGTTTCTATTCTGATAAACGATACTTCCGGATATTCCAAGATTCCCATTTCCAGTATTAGTTCCTTCCGTTTCGATTGTAAATGATTGCTTCGAAATTGGATTCAGCTGGATATTACAATCTAAATAATCGGTTCCTGAAGGTGTAAAAAATATGTTTATTGTTTTGAATGACTTTAATTCGGAGATCCTTTTGTAGGTGTCTTCTACATTTTTCAATTGGTACAATTCACCTTTTCGAACAAATACAGAATTGAGTAACACTTTTGTTTTAAATTTCAATTCATCCGAATGAATAATGTTGTAATCTTCGACCTTCAAAGTGTCTTTTTTCTTATAATCTAGTTTCTTTGAAATAAAGTCTGGTTGAATGTATATGTTATTGATATAATAACGTTGATGAGGTCGTTCTATAATTGAATCTGAGTAATCAGAATATTTAAATGCAAAGTTTTTGATGCCCAATGTGATATTGATTTTGTTGTTTGCAATGGTGGAGTCAACTTCATAATAGATATAATCTTTTGTGAAAAGATAATATCCATTGTTATTCAATTCGTTTGTTATTCGTTCGCGTTCTAACTGCATGAGATCCACATCATAATTTTTGCCGGATTTCAAAAGGCAATTTGCCGTATCAACTGTTATGTAATACTTTAACAATTCATCAGAAATTTTATAATCAACAGCATTTATAATGTATGGTTTATGTGCATTTATTGTAAAATAAACACTTGCACGTTTTTTACGTTTTCTATAAACTACAGAATCTTTTACTGTATTTATAAAATAGCCTTTATTGTTCAGAAATAGCCGTATTTGATTCGCCGATTTTTTTGCAAGTAAAGAATCGTAAATAACAGGTGGCTCACTAACATAAAGTAGCCATTCACCAAATAATTGCCGATCATTGTCTTTCGTTTTTTTTCCTCTAGAAATACGTTTATTATTTCTACTTTCTATTTTTTTATCATAAAGGATACGTTTCTGCTTGGTACGTTCTTCATTTGCCAAATTATGCAGCCAGAGGTGAAAACGGAATACCAATAAGATTTTTCGGTTAGGTTTCTGTTTTATATAACTTTCAATTTCTGTTTTATCAATTTTTGTGTCTTTATCGATAATGTGATTTTTCTGAAGCAAAAATTCTCCCTCACTTAATTTACGAGCAGGGTTGCAAGCAAACAAGAGTAAGGGTATCAACCCGGTCATGATGAATTTGGTATATGTTTTTCGATTGGTCACGCTCAATAATAAGATTGTCCTTAACAACAGGCTACTAAATTACTACATTTGTGCTTACAAAAGGTTAACTAAGTGAGCAGGTGATCAAGTGATTAGATGGAAACCTTTCCGGCAATGCAAAATATCAGATTTAAAATTATTTCAACCTTCAAATATGTTATCAAAAAGTCAGATCAGTTTCATTAATTCATTGAAACAAAAAAAATACAGAGAAGAGCAGCAGTTGTTTGTTGCTGAAGGAGCGAAAATTGTGCCCGAATTATTGAATTCTTCTATAATTGTAAAACAAATTTATGCCACTTCTGATTTTTTAAGAAACATTATTATTCCTGAAGGTATTGAGCGATTTGAGATAAAAGAAAATGAATTGGAACGTATTTCATCTTTAACAAAAGCAAATGAAGTGTTAGCTGTTTGTGAAACGCCTAATTATGTTTTAGATAACGAATCGCTGAAAGGTAAGTTAACTTTGGTGTTGGACGATATTAAAGATCCAGGGAACTTAGGGACGATTATTAGAATTGCAGATTGGTTTGGAATTGAAAATATTGTGTGTAGCTCTGAAACAGTGGATGCGTTTAATCCGAAAGTGGTTCAGGCTACGATGGGTTCTATTGCTCGAATAGAAATACATTATACTTCCTTGACGGAGTTTATCTCAGTTCAAAGTTCAAAGTTTAAAGTTCCTGCGTACGGTGCTTTATTGGAAGGGAAAAATATTTATTCTGAAAAATTATCTTCTGAAGGCTTGATCGTGATTGGAAATGAATCGCGTGGGATCTCTGACGAAATTCAAAAACTAATTACAAATAAAATAAGTATCCCTTCTTTCTCACACTATAAATCGGGTGGAGGAGAGGCTGAATCGTTGAATGCAGCAATTGCTACATCAATCATTTGCTCCGAGTTCAGAAGGAGGTAGCTGTTCACTGTTTGCATCATTTTTGTTTGCTAACATTGCGAAGTATAAAAAAGAGAGTGAAATGAGCAGACAAATAAATGACCATCCTGTAAAATCCAGATCAAAATACCCCAATAACTTATCGGAAATAAATGCAGGTGTTATTGCAATGATACTTAAGCGATATATTGTTCGAAATGATAAATGCGTATGAAGAATTGCCTGAAAAATCAAACCGATCAATGAATAGATCAGCGTCTGAAATGCCCTGTAAATAAAGGCTAATGGGATAATTAGAAGGTATAATAAAAAAGATAAGGATTTACCCCATTGCGCCCATGATAAGATCTTTTCATGTGTTATTTGAAATTCGTTGATGTTCGATAAATCATATTCCCTGGTTTCCATATCATTTTTGCGGAAGATAAACTTTGATTGTGTGAGTAGCATCTGTGCCTCCAAGCCATCCAATGAGCTGAATTTACCGGTAGTGTCGAAGATCATCATCTCTTTTTTTGTTTTATCATCCAAAACAATATAAGGAGATGTTTTGTCGAAAGAAACGATGCCATTCTTTATTTCAATATTAGGAAAATTTTCAATGAAAACGGGTAGTTTAGCGTTGATAAAATCGGAAATATTAACCTGCATCTTAATAATTTCCGGTATCCAGAAAATGGTTAAAAGTAAGAATAGGTATTTTAAACCACTCTTATTGATCTCCGATTTACCAACAAAAACATATAGTTCTGTTGAATAGAATGACAGAATAATTTTTTTGAAAAAGGGATATTTAGTCATTGTTTAATATGTTTATTGCGGCACAGGCATATAAGGCAGCTGTTTCTGTTCTCAATCTGCTTTCACCAAGGCTAACTTCATTAAATCCATTTTCCAAAGCGAATTTTACTTCATCAATTGTGAAATCACCTTCTGGTCCGATTAATACCAAGGCATTTTTTTTTGGAGAATATTTTGATTTGATATGATTCAATCCAGTAGACTGACAATGAGCAATAAACTTCTCACCTTGAAAATCTTTTACGGAAGCGATAAACTTTTTATAATCAGCGACTTCGTTTAATTTCGGAAGGTAGGCTTTTAAACTTTGTTTGATGGCAGAAATTACCACTTTTTGGATACGTTCATTTTTTACAATTGTTCGCTCACTGTTTCTGCAATCGATCAGTGAGATTGCATCAATGCCCATCTCTGTTGCTTTTTCCACGAACCATTCCAAACGATCCATGTTTTTAGTAGGAGCAATAGCAATGTGTAATTGCCATTTACGTTTTCCAAACTCTTTTTTATGTTCAATGATTTTTACGGAGCATCGTTTGGGATTGTTATCAATGATCACCGCTTCATATAATCCTCCAACACCATCAATCAATTGAATTTTATCTCCTTCGTTTAAGCGCAATACACGAACACAGTGCTTGCTTTCTTCTTCGTTGAGCGTGTATGTGTCTATTGTGATATCGGGTGTGTAGAATAGTTGCATAATTATTTTTACTTATGCAAATGTAAATAAATCTACGTAACAAACATCCCAAGAAATCCGCCTAGCCCCCTTTTTCAAAGGGGGAATTGATTTGTTTCTGTAACAAACATTTGAAGAAATCCGCCTAGCCGCCTTTTTCAAAGGGGGAATTGATTTGTTTCTGTGATAAACATCCGAAGAAATCCCCCTACCCCCCTTTTTCAAAGGGGGAATTAAAATAATCTAATGGAGTATCAAACTAAGCATTAACTGCAGCTTTTGGAGCGGCAGCTAAAATTTCTTCGTTAGCCGCGCTTGCATATTGCTCAAAATTCTTATTGAATGATGTTGCTAATTTGTTTGCGGTTGCATCATATGCTTCTTTATCTTTCCATGTTTTACGTGGGTTTAATATTTCTGCAGGAACATCCGGACATTCCGTTGGCATTTCTAAACCAAATACAGGAAGTGTTTCGTATTTAATACTATTTAATTTCCCAGTTAATGCTGCTGTGATCATTGAGCGGGTGTATGATAATTTCATACGGCTTCCGACTCCGAAAGCACCACCAGACCATCCTGTGTTCACTAACCAAACATTCACATTGTTCTCTTTTAATTTTTTACCTAGCAACTCAGCATATTTTGTCGGGTGCAAAGGCAAGAATACTTTTCCAAAACAAGCGGAGAAAGTTAAAGTAGGTTCTGTAATTCCCATTTCGGTTCCAGCCACTTTCGCAGTATATCCGGATATGAAGTGATACATTGCTTGTCCGGTTGTTAATTTAGAAATCGGAGGCAGAACACCGTATGCATCACAAGTAAGAAAGAAAATATTTTTAGGTATGTTTCCAACGGAAGGTTCAACAGCATTCTCGATAAAATGAATCGGGTAACCAACGCGAGTGTTTTCAGTTTTAGAAATATTAGAAAAGTCTACAGTAGCAGTATTTTCATAATTTTCAATATTTTCAAGTAAAGCGCCAAATTTTACTGCTGCAAAAATTTCAGGTTCTTTTTCTTTTGTAAGATCCACACATTTCGCATAACAGCCTCCTTCGAAATTGAACACACCTTCATTGCTCCATCCGTGTTCGTCATCTCCAATCAATCCGCGGTTAGGATCAGCAGATAAGGTGGTTTTTCCTGTCCCAGATAATCCGAAGAAAATAGCCGTATCACCTTCTTTTCCAATGTTTGCAGAGCAATGCATTGACAAAACACTTTTTTCGTGAGGTAAAATATAATTCAATAATGAGAAAATTCCTTTTTTGATTTCACCTGTATATCCCGAACCACCAATCAAAATAACCTTTTTAGTCATATTCATAATTGTGAAATTGTGCTGACGGGTGCCATCAATTTCAGGGTTTGCTTTGAAACCTGGTGCACAAATGATTGTCCATTCAGGATCAAAATTCATAATCTCGTCGAGAGTAGGGCGAAGGAATAAGTTATTTGCAAATAAATTTGACCAGGGATACTCTGTTACAACTCTTATATTCAATCGGTATTTTGGATCTGCACAAGCGAAAGAATCACGAACATATACTTCTTTGCCAGTTAAATAGGCGCAAACTCGATTGTAAACAACATCGAATTTGTTAGCATCGAATTTAAAATTAACATCGCCCCACCAAATCGTATCTTTGGTTTTTGCATCTTCCACAATAAATTTATCTTTCGGAGACCGCCCTGTAAATTCTCCAGTATCAATAGCTAAAGCTCCAGTGTCGGTTAATACACCTTCACCTCTTAATAATGTTTCTTCTACAAGCTCAGCAACATTTAAATTCCAATAGGCTGCAGATACATTTTCAAGTCCTAAATTTGCGATACTTGAATGCTTGCCCTTTATTCCAAATTCGTTCATTTTTATGATTTTTTGTATATGTTATTTATTAAAATGAAAGTACAAAAGTAACAAAAATTAGGGTATAAAGATCGGAATTTTTGTTCGGTATTTTTAAAAAAATAAAAAAATAATTAATGTAATTATAATGTTAACTATTTGTATATTAGTTAGTTGTCTTTATTTTTTTGATGCTGAAATAGCATAAAAGTGTTGATAAATAATTGAGTTTTAAGGAGCGAAAATCAGTAAAAATCGACTATAAATCATATAATTTAGAGTATTTAATGGAAGCATAGTCCATAAAGTATTTAAAATTCAATTTTTCTCCAGTAATTTCAATGCAGAGTTCTTCTGCAGAATAAAATTTACCATGGCGGTGTACTTTTTCTCTCAGCCAATCAAGGAGTGGTTTCATATTGCCCTTTTCTATTTCATTCTCTAGTTCTTCTATTTCTTTTTTTGCTTGCACCCAAAACTGTGCGGCATAAAAACTTCCCAATGAATAGGTTGGGAAATAACCGAAGCTACCATGACTCCAATGGATATCCTGCAGAACACCAGATGAGTCGTCAGGTACTTCAATTCCTAAATATTCTTTGTATTTCAGATTCCAATAAGATGGCAAATCTTTTACTTCAATAAGTCCTTCTATCAATGCCTTTTCAATTTCGAAACGGATCAGAACATGGAAATGATAGGTAAGTTCATCTGCAGATGTTCTGATGAGTGAAGGTTTCACAATGTTCATCGCTTTGTAGAAAGATTGTACACTTACCGATTTTAAATTTTCGGGAAAAGCATCCTGCAATTTAGGATAATTTGCTTTCCAATATTGAAGACTTCTCCCAACATTGTTTTCCCATAACCGTGATTGTGATTCATGAATACCTAAAGAAATATATTCACTCGATGGCATTCCATATTCTTCGGAAGGTAAGCCTTGTTCGTATAATGCATGCCCACCTTCATGAATACAACTCCATATCATTTCATTAATATCCTGTTCATTTATCCGTGTAGTTATACGAACATCCTCTGGGCTAAAATTGGTGGTAAAGGGGTGCGAAGATGCATCTTGACGGCCACTTTCAAAGTCGAATCCCATTTGTTTCAATAGATTTAAACCTAAATCCCATTGCATTTCTCTATCATAATATAAATACATAAATGCATCATTATTCTGTGGTTTAGCGGCAATTTTTTTTACAAACGTAACCAGTTGTTCTCTCACATCAGTAAATAATACTTCTAAATCAGCTGTTTTTAATCCCGGTTCGAATTGATTCAACAAGGCATCGTATGGATGGGCAAAGTCACCTAATAATTTGCTTTCTTCTCTTTTTAGCGTCACTAATTTTTCAAGGTGAGGAGCATACACAGCAAAATTATTATCTGCTTTCGCTTTATGCCATGCCTGAAATGTTTCTGAAATCGTTTTGCTAAGCTCCTGAACAAATTCAGTCGTGTATTTTTTATTCTCGTTGAAAGTTTTCAACGATTGTTTTATGTTTCTTTTTTCTTTTTCAGAAAGGGAGTTGTCTGTCGATAATAAATGAAGCAGCTTTCCCAATTCTTTTGATGTAGCAAGCTCATGTCCGATTCCTGCCAATGTTGATAATTGCTGAGCACGGAAAGTTGCTCCTTTAGATGGCATGTATGTTTCTTGGTCCCAGTTTAATACAGCTGATGCATATTGAATATCGGCTATCTTACGCAACATTGACTGATAGCTAGAGTAGTTGCTCATGTGGTAATTTGTTTAGGTGTATTAGCTCTTTTTACTTTTTTTAAATCCTGCGAAAGCGATTAAAAGCCATCCTGATATTAAAAATAGTCCGCCAATGGGCGTAATTGGTCCAAGCCATCTTACATCAGAAATACCCATTAGTTTTGCTGTTGTTAATAAATAAAGGGAGCCTGAAAAAAGGACAATGCCTGCCATAAAACAATAGCCTGCTTTGGCAATTAGCTTTTGATTAAATGGATCGAGGAGAGCTAGAAGCGCTAATAGGGCAATGCTATGAAATAATTGGTATTTGGCAGCAGTTTCAAATGCTTGTAGATTGGCTTCTGTAATTAAGCCTGTTTCTAATTTTGATTTCAGGAGGTGGGCTGCCATTGCACCTAATGCAACGCCAATCGCACCCGAAAATCCACTGAATACTAAAAAGCGTTTTTTCATTACGTAAAGGTACAAAAAAGCGTTTCAAAATCCCTGTTTTTGAAAAGATACTGAAACGCATTTTTAATTATGCATGAAAATTAATTAGTGGCTTTGGGTATAATTGTTTAATTCTTCTATCGATGCTTCAAAACTAAATGCATCATTTAACTGAAAATAATTTCCTTTGTCGAGGTTGTGATGCCAAGCAAATTTTGCAAGGTCAAGTTTTGTTTGTTCAAAACTCATTAATTCCATCAGTTCTTTTATTTGAGAACATAATAAACAATTACTTCCAATAATCTGCTTGGCTAAAATTAATCTGCTTTCATCAAATCCTTTGGAAGCAATTGAATTTTTAGCTGTTTGAAAATTAGAACTACTCATAGGAGCAGGGCAGCCATAAACTCCATTGTATCCCTCCATTACATAGGTTGTGTTGCTTATGTTGTTTGTTCCACTTGTGGTTGTAGTTGTTGTAGTGGTTGTACTAGTTGATATTTCCGTGTCGCCAACAACATTTACATTCATTCCCACGCCTACACCGTTTAATGTTATTCCTACTGATGCCCCATTTCCATTTTGGGTGTTTCCTACTGAATTTGTTGAACTAGTACTTGTAGTAGTTGTTGTAGAAGAGCCAACAGTGTTTATTGGGTTGTATACAATTGTAGTTTGTTGCGAAGTGTTTTCAGGATTCGAGCCGTTAACTGGCGCTGAACTTTTAAAGCGTAATTTATACTTTTCGTTTGCTTTAACAATAGCATAAGTATACTCCACATTCGAGGTGGTTTCGCCGCCATCCATCAAATAAGCATTTTGGTTTAAGTCGATTGCGTTATCTGCGAAAATAATTTTGACTTGATAATTAGGTGCATTTAATCCCGTAATTTTCACATTTGTTTCAGGTTTTGGATTTTGACGAATACCATTTAGAATTACAGTGAATTGCAACCCTTCTTGCGAATAAATAATCAGATTATTATTTTGAGCGCTTATAGTTTGAATTAAAAAAAACGAGAGAATAATTGATGTGTAAATTGATTTCATAAGGGTATGTTTTTATATTTATTTTAAAACAGCATTTTCAAATCTCATGCCATTGCTTTGCAAATCTCTGAAAATAATTCGAAGAAGCTTTTAATTATTTTCAGTTTATATTAAAAAGAGCGATAAAGAATTTGTGTGATTGCTTGATAACTAGGTTGTTGTGTTTATTAGAATGGAATATAGTGGACCATTCAACTAAAAAGATTTTTATTTTTTTTAAAGTTAGAATTTTTCCATTTGTAAATGTTTCATTCTATTTTAAGATTTTCAAAAGACTCTTGTTATCTTCGCAATAAATTCAGAATATTCATGAAAAATATATTAGTAATAGGGGCAGGACGCTCCGCATCTTCTTTAATAAAATATTTATTGAATCATTCTGTAAAAGAGAATTGGAACGTTACTGTAGGTGATGTGTCCCTCGATCTTGTCATACAAAAAACCCAAGGTCATGTAAATGCAAGAGCTATTCTATTTGATATTAATAATGATGTTCAACGTGAATCAGAAATAGAACGTGCAGATATTGTAATCTCAATGCTTCCAGCTTTTATGCATATGAACGTTGCTAAGGATTGTATTCGTTTTAAAAAACATTTGGCAACTGCTTCTTATGTTTCAAAGGAAATGAAGGATTTGGATTTGCAAGCGAAGTCTGCTGGAATTATTCTTATGAATGAAATAGGCTTGGATCCAGGAATCGATCATGCTTCTGCAATGAAAGTGATCGATCAAATTCAGGCAAAGGGTGGTGAATTGGTTTCTTTTCAATCATTTTGCGGAGGATTGGTAGCACCAGAAAGCAATGATAATCCGTGGGGATATAAATTTTCGTGGAATCCGAGAAATGTAATTTTGGCCGGACAGGGAACAGCTCAATTTATAGAAGATGGTAAATACAAATACATTCCTTACAATCGTTTGTTTAAGCAAATATGCTCAGTTCATATAGACGGACATGGAACGTATGATGCATATGCCAATCGCGATTCTTTATCTTATAGGAAAATATATAATCTTGAAAATATTCCAACGATGCTTCGTGGAACACTTCGTATGCCTGGTTATTGTAAAGCCTGGAATGTTTTTGTGAAACTTGGTTTAACAGATGATACTTATAAAGTTGAAGCATCTGAAACATTAACATATAAACAATTGCTGGACGCCTTTTTACCTAAAGGTCAAGCATCAACAAAAGATAAATTGATTGCTTTCATGGGTTCAGAAATGGATGAAGATGCGTTGAATAAAATCGAGTGGTTAGGGGTGTTTGATGATATTAAAATTCGTTTGGCTGATGCTAGTCCTGCTCAAATTCTTCAGGATTTATTAGAAGAAAAATGGTTGTTGAAAGAACATGACAAAGACATGATTGTAATGCAACATGAGTTTGAATATACGATGAATGGAAAAAACAAGAAAATTATTTCTTCTCTTGTAGTAAGAGGCGAAGATCAAACCTATACAGCGATGGCAAAAACTGTTGGCTTGCCGCTTGCGATTACCGCAAAATTGATTTTACAGGGTAAAATTAGTGCACGCGGAGTGATTATACCTACCATTAAAGAAATATATGAGCCGGTATTAGCAGAACTGGAAAATGAAGGAGTTAGGTTTGAAGAAAAGGAGTTCTAGTGATGTAATTATGTATTAATCCTCATAGTTATCACTCAAAAGTGGTCAAAAAGAATACAACCTTTTAATGTGTAAGATTCTAAAATGCTAAATAATAGTCTTTCGTTAATTCTTTATATTCATCTGTATAGGAGTGTCTTTCATCTTTTTCGATAGTAATTGAACTTTCAGAAAAAGCACGTTGATTAAATTCGAATCGCATCATCAATCGTTTTTCAGGCTTATCGGTGCGCGTTATGATTCGTGTTAATTTTGTCAGAAATAATTTATTTTTTTCTGCTTCCTCACGAAATAATTCTGCTTCTTTAGTTGGAAGAATAACATAAAATTTACCATTCGGATTCAGTAATTTCAAAATACCATCTAACAGATCTTTAAATGGCAGTTGGTCGGTGTGTCGAGCATTTGTTCGAGATTCTTCTAAAGCTTTAGATGAATCGATAAAATAAGGTGGATTACTGACGATCAGATCGTATTTGTGTTCACTTTCTTTAGTAAACTGCTGTAAGGAAATGTGGTGAACTTCTATGCGGTCTTTCCATTTGCATTGATTTACATTTTCGGATGCTTGCGTAAATGCATTCAAATCAATATCAATAGCATCAATACGAGCAGGTGATTTTTGAGCAAGCATCAGTGCGATTATTCCGGTGCCAGTGCCTATATCCAGTATTGTTTTTGCATTGGAAGCATTTACCCATGATCCTAATAAAACAGCATCTGTGCCTACTTTCATAGCACACTTATCTTGAAGAATACGGAACTGTTTAAAAGCGAATAGTTGATTCGACATAAAGGAATAGAAAACAGTTTTATTAAATCAACGTTTACCGATAATCGTATATAAAGTTAAACTATTTTTCTTAAAAACAACACTACATTTTAATCTTTATATTTTTGAAATTATTCAATTATCAACTTCTTAAACCCAATTTGTTTTGTATAAAAAAACTTAGGTATTACCCTTTATGCTTAGAAATGAAATATCAATAGATCAATTATAATTAAAAAACTATTCTTCGTCCGTTTCCTTTTCCGCTTCATCTGTTTCTTTTTTTGAGATGTAAATATCAATTAATCCTTCGGGTGCGTTTAGTTCAATTGTTTTTGTTTCGCGGTTGATCGCAATAATGAATTCCTCTTTTGCAGGAATTAAAATTTCATTATCCCCATGCTTTATTTGAAGTATCGTTTGTTGAGGAAAGTCAAGTACTTCGGTGATTTTTCCAATCATTCCAAAGTTTTTATCTATTGCTGTAAAGCCTGCTAACTCATGGATATAGAATTTTTTTCCTTTAAGAGGAGGCAATGTGTTTAAGGGGAGGTATATTGATTTTTTTAACAGTTCTTCAGCTCGTTCAATTGAGTCGATACCTTCCAAGCTTACGGTTGCATTGCAGCCTTTTACTTGAATTCGTTTAATAAAAAAAGGCACAAGAGAATTGTTAAGTTCAATAAAAATCGACTCCAGTTTATTATATCTACTGCCATCATCAACATCGAGCACAAACCCTAATTCGCCATGATTTCCAACTCTTCTGGCGATGTAGCCCAAATTAAAACAATTCTTTTTATCCATTATTTAATATTGTATTTAATTGTCCGTAATGATGTTTTCCATGCCAGGCATACAAGGCAATAAATTCATCGAGTCGAAATTCTTTCTTGTATTCAGGGTGAATATATTTTTTTGAAAAATCTGTTTCACTCATCGCATTTATTATTGCAAGCCACCTGATATGAATTGCTTCAATCATTTTTAATGAGACTTCAATTGCAACATTATCTACATCAGCCAAAACTGCCCATGCATCCTGATTATATGGTTTAATGATAGGATTATGTTCTGTTAGGGCAAGTTTAATACGAGTAAGCGCATTCGAATGGCTGTCTGCAATATGATGAAAAATTTGTTGAGCAGACCAACCATCAATACGATAACTTTTTTTTAACAGTTCGGGTGTGAATTTTTCAGAAATAGAATTGAGAAGGTGTGGCAACTCCTCAATTGCTTTGATATTTAGTTGGGTTTCCGCAGCTGAATAGGAATTCCTATATTCAAACTTTCCGATAGGGTATATGTGTATATCGCTCATAAGTGTAACAAAAAAGTCCCGCAACTTGCGGGACTTTTTATAAATAGATTTTTGAAATTATGCTTCAGCTTGTGGTGCTTCAGCTTCTGGAGATGCTGTTTCTTCGGCAACTGGTGCCGCTTCTTCAACAACTGGAGGCGTATTTTTAGCTGTAATTTTTACCGCTTTTGCTTCTTTTGCAGAAGATTCAGCAGCCATGCGGTTTTTGTAAGCATCCTTTTTAGCGTTAGCTAATTTGTCAACTTTACCTGTAACTTTCGTTTCTTTTTCTGCGATCCAAGCTGCATATTTTGCATCTGCCTGCTCTTGTGTTAATGCACCTTTCGTAACACCACCTTGTAAGTGGTTCTTGAACATAACACCTTTGTAAGAAAGGATTGCGCGACAAGTATCTGTAGGTTGAGCACCTTTGTTTAACCATGCTAATGCTTTGTCATTATCAAGGTTAATAGTTGCTGGGTTTGTAGTTGGGTTGTACGTACCAATTTTCTCAATAAACTTTCCGTCTCGAGGTGCACGACCATCCGCAATTACAATGTGGAAAAAAGCAGAAGCCTTTTTACCTTGGCGTTGTAATCTAATTTTTGCTGGCATTGTTTTTTGTTTAAAATGATTAATATTATTTCCCAAATTAATTTTGGGTCAGCAAAAGTACGTCTTTTTCTTTAAATCACAAAGAATTATTGTCTTTTTTGACCTTTTGGTTTTTTAATACTCCTATTTTGGGTTGTAAATAAAAGAGAATTTCTTTTTTTATTTGTTGCACTATTCTTCAGTTTAGCCTTTGGAAAATAAGTCAATGCAAAAAAATAGTTCAAAAAGAACATATTCAGTTGCTTTTTTTCTAAGCAAGGGTTTCTCAGTTTTTGTTACAAGCGGCTCTACTATGATTCTATTGATGATTTAAAAAAGTAGATTAAAAAAAGTTTGAATTAAAAAGTTAAAATTTCGTTCTCACGATTTATTTTGTAATTTTGCAATCTAAATAAAAAAATACAGTATACCATGTCAGTAGTTGCAAATTCTATTTTAGTTCCTATCGATTCTACAGAGCAAACAGTTATTGCTTTAAGTCAATCATACAATCTTGCACGATTAACAAATTCTAAGATCATATTATTAAGTGTAGATGAAGGGAATCCTCCATTCGCTCAAAAAATGCTAGATGAATTGGCTAAAGATGCGTCTTTGAAATCGGGGCAACCTGTTGAAACAATGGTTCGAAAAGGCAATGTTTATGAAGAAATAAATAAAGTAGCTGATGTTTTGAACCCTTTGTTTGTGATGATAGGACTTTCTTCTAAAATTTCATTAGGTAAAATTATAGGAAAAAATGCATTTAAAATGGTGCGTGAATCCAAGCATCCTGTTATTACAATTCGAGGTAAAGTTCACCGCGATGGATGTAAAACAATCTTATTGCCATTAGATTTAACAAAAGAAACACGTGAAAAAGTAAATAAAGCGGTTGAATTAGCTAAAATATTTAATGCTGATATCCGCGTGATTTCTATTTTGACTCAAAAAGATGAAGAAGCAGAAAATAAATTAATCTCTTACTCAAATCAAGTTTGGAAACATATTAAAGACCAGGATGTACGCTGTACAATCAAAACATTACGTGGGACTGATATCCCTCAAATGGTTATGGATTACGGACATGAAGTGGAAGCTGATTTGATACTTATTATGACAAAAGCAGAGTTAAGCATGAAAGAATTCTTTATAGGAACTGTTGCTCAACGTATCATAAACGAAAGTGATATACCGGTATTGAGTTTCCGTCCAATGGAACGAAAAGATACAACCGTTTTTAATCCATACTAATTATTAATTTGTTGTTAAGATTATTAAAACCTCCTTGTTTAACACTTGGAGGTTTTTTTTCTTTTGATTAGTATTTTGAATTACTGCTTTAAACCAACAATAATTTAGTATGAGTTTTCAAAATAAAGGAAGCGTAAGATTTTTAAATTTATTGCAGCACCCCCCTTTTTCATATTCTAAAGTATTCCTGACAATTTATTTGCTTTGTTTTAGCTGCCTTTTTTTAAGCAGTTGTTCAATGTTATTCGTTCGTCAGCAAAAAAATATTATTTATAGTATAGAGAAACAACTTACGTTAAACGTTTATTCTCCCAAACGAAAATCTAGTGTATCTAATGATGTTCTTGTATTTATACATGGCGGTAACTGGACTACAGGCAATAAATCCATGTATCGCTTCTTTGGAAAAGGAATGGCTAAAAAAGGAGTCGTGACGGTTATCATCGATTACCGAAAATATCCTTTTGTCAATTATCCATCCATGGCCATGGATGTAGCCCAATCTTTAAAATGGGTGAAAGATAATATTACTTCCTTTAGTGGTGATACTAACAAAATATACGTTTCCGGGCATTCAGCCGGTGCGCATTTAGCAGCATTAATTGCTACAGACACTTCTTATTTTGATTCCATAAAAATAAATAATCCAATTAAAGGATGTGTGTTAATTGACGCTTTCGGATTGGATATATATTCTTATTTGAAACGGGAAGAAAAATACAATTACGATGTTTATCGTTCCATTTTTACGAAGGATGAGGAACAATGGAAAAACGGATCTCCTTTTTTTCATTTACACGAAGGCATGCCCAAGTTTATTCTATTTATTGGAGGAAAGACCTACCCGGGAATTATTAAGGAAAGCAATGCATTCATAATAGAATTGAAAAAATATCAATCAGATGCACAATTAATTACCGTTCCACGAAAGCGTCATGCAGGAATGATTTTTAGTTATATCAATCCCAAGAAAATTGCATACAACCAGATTCTTGAATTTATGAAAAAATGAATTAACCTGTATTTACATCCTTCATTATTGATTGGCTTTGTAGCCAACTACAAGCTACTTTTGTAATCTTATTAACACTGTCTGGAAACTACTCTTTTTATGATTAAATTTACAAGCTATTTCTCTGATTAAAATCTTTTAATTAATAGTAATGCTGCTAACTAAATGATGAACGACTAATTAATAATTACTAATTACTCAAGACTATAAAATGAATTTTTCCCATTTACACGTACATACTCAATTTTCACTTTTAGATGGTGCCGCAGATATTTCTTCGCTTTACAAAAAAGCAGTAAATGATAATATGCGGGCATTGGCCATTACCGATCACGGTAACATGTTTGGTGTTTTTAAATTTGTTGCCGAAGCTGGAAAACACAACACGCCTGAAAATCCAAATAAGATAAAGCCGATTGTAGGCTGCGAATTTTATGTCGTTGAGAATCGGAATAAGCGCCAGTTCACCAAAGAAGATAAAGATGTTCGATATCATCAATTGTTTTTAGCGAAGAATCCTCAAGGATATAAAAATCTTGTAAAGCTATGTTCGTTAGGCTACATGGAAGGATTGTATGGTAAATATCCACGGATAGATAAGGAACTTATTTTACAATATCATGAAGGTTTGATTGCAACTACTTGTTGTTTGGGTGCCTCAGTTCCAAAAGCAATTATGAAAAATGGTGAAGTGGAAGCAGAGAAGGAATTTAAATGGTGGCTGGATATTTTTGCTGAAGATTATTATATCGAATTGCAACGACATGGAATTCCTGAGCAAGATAAAGTGAATGAGGTACTTATCAGATGGTCAAAAAAATACAATGTTAAAATTATTGCTTCGAACGATTCCCATTATGTGGATCAGCAGGATTCGAATGCGCATGATATTTTATTGTGTATCAATACAGGTGAAAAACAAAGTACACCCATCATGAAAGATTTTGGTGATGACGATTCTAATTCATCAAAAGGAAAACGTTTCGCTTTTTATAACGATCAGTTCTATTTTAAAACAACCGCTGAAATGACGCAGATCTTCAGTGATCTGCCAGAAGCGATAGACAATACAAATGAGATCGTTGATAAGATTGTTCCGCTGAAGTTGAAGCAGGACATCATGTTGCCGAACTATGTTATTCCGGATGGTTTTGCTAACCAGGATGATTATTTATATGACCTAACGTATAAAGGTGCGAAAGCACGGTATATAGAAATTACTCCTGAAGTGGAAGAGCGATTGAACTTTGAATTGTTCACAATCAAAACAATGGGATTTGCAGGTTATTTCCTTATTGTGGCTGATTTCATTAAGGCTGGCCGAGATATCGGTGTGTTAATCGGTCCCGGCCGTGGTTCTGCAGCCGGTTCTGCCGTTGCTTTTTGTATTGGAATTACGAACATAGATCCGATCAAATACAATTTACTTTTCGAACGTTTCCTGAATCCCGACCGTAAGTCAATGCCCGATATTGATACGGATTTTGATGATGAAGGTCGTCAGAAAGTGATCGATTATGTGGTTGATAAATATGGGAAAAATCAAGTAGCACAAATTGTCACCTACGGTACAATGGCTGCAAAGATGAGTATCAAAGACGTTGCTCGTGTTTTAGATTTGCCTTTGCAGGAATCAAACATGCTTGCGAAAATGGTACCTGATAAACCGGGTATAGAATTAAAACGTGTTCTCAGAGCGCCAATGATAGGGGAGGGGAGTTTAGAAGAAAAAGAAGGATTAACTAAAGAAGATTTAGAAGATGTAAAAAGATTACGTGCGATACTTGCAGGGGATGATATGCAATCTCGTGTTTTAAAAGAGGCATTGATCTTAGAAGGTTCTGTGCGTGGAACTGGAATTCATGCTGCAGGTATTATTATTGCTCCAATGGATCTTACCGATCTAATTCCTGTTTCTACCTCCAAAGAATCCAACTTGTTGATTACACAATACGATGGGAGAGTTATTGAAGATGCCGGTGTAATTAAGATGGACTTTTTGGGATTAAAAACACTTACGATCATTCGTGATGCCTTGAAACTGATTAAGGAAAATCATGGAGTGTCTATTGATATTGATGCAATTCCCCTTGACGATCTAAAAACATTTGAGTTATATCAACATGGTGATACAAATGGTACATTTCAATTCGAAAGTGCCGGAATGCAAAAACATCTGATCAATTTAAAGCCTGATAAATTTGCAGATCTCATCGCCATGAATGCCTTGTATCGTCCGGGCCCGATTGAATACATTCCCAACTTTATCGCTCGTAAGCATGGAAGAGAAGCCATCGTATATGATTTACCGGAGATGGAAGAATTTCTTTCAGATACTTATGGTATTACTGTTTATCAAGAGCAAGTAATGTTATTGTCGCAAAAGTTGGCAGGCTTTTCAAAAGGTGATGCAGATGTATTGCGAAAAGCTATGGGTAAAAAAGATATTTACACATTAAATAAAATGAAGAGTAAGTTTATGGAAGGCGCTACCGAAAAAGGTTTGCCTTCTGATAAACTTGAAAAAATATGGACCGATTGGGAGAAATTTGCGCAGTATGCGTTTAATAAATCACATTCAACCTGCTACGCTTTGGTTGCTTTTCAAACGGCATATCTGAAAGCACATTACCCCGGTGAATATATGTCGTCTGTATTGACGCATAATTTGAGTAACATCGATAAGATAACGTTCTTTATGGATGAATGTCGCAGAATGGGTGTTCCTGTTCTTGGTCCGGATGTAAATGAAAGCGCGTATGCATTTGCTGTAAATAAAAGCGGACAAATTCGTTTTGGAATGGGCGCTGTTAAAGGAGTAGGAGAAGCAGCGGTTATTTCAATTGTGGAGGAACGTGCTGCAAACGGTCCGTATAAAACGATTTTTGATTTTGTTAGAAGAATTAATTTACGGGCAGCGAATAAAAAAACATTTGAAAGTTTAGCAAATGCAGGTGGTTTAGATTCATTCGAGATTCACCGTGCTACTTATTTTTTCACGGAAGGAAACGATAATGGGAATTTTTTAGAACGTGTAATCCGTTATGGAAGTTCTCATCAGGAAGGGGAGAATTCAGCGCAGGTATCCTTGTTTGGAGAAGATTCATCTGTTGATATGCCCGAGCCTAAAGTACCTGTGTGCGAAGCCTGGAGCAATTTAGAACAATTAAAAAATGAAAAAGATGTTGTTGGATTTTTTATATCCGGACATCCATTGGATACTTATAAATTAGAAATGGATAATTTTTGTCCGCATACGTTAGCAGACATTAAAAAGATCGAAGAACATAAAAATAAAGAATTGACATTGGGCGGCATCGTAACAAATGTGCACAATGGTGTTACAAAAAACGGAAATCCTTGGGGTAAGATCACGATCGAAGATTATAATGAATCGTCCGAAATGGCATTTTTTGGTGAGGATTACGTGAAGTTCAAGCAATACATGGTAAACGGTTTATTTCTGTTTGTGAAAGGGAAAATTGCGGAGCGCTTCAGAAATACCGGGAATTACGAATATAAAGTAAGCAACATTCAACTGTTATCGGAGTTGAGAGATAAAATGGCGAGAAGCATTACTGTGAATGTTTCTTTAAAAGATTTGAATGATGAATTTATGGATAAACTGAACGATATCATCAATAAAAACAGTGCTTCAGAACCCCGCAACTGCGCATTGCATTTCAGAGTATACGATACAGAAGAAAATATTGCAGTGGTTATGCCTTCAAAAAAAATAAAATTAAATCCGAATAATGATTTATTGGATTTGCTAAAAGAGAACGGCTTGGAGTATAAGCTGAATTAATTTTTAAATTAGTGTCATTATCGGAGAGAAATTCTTTTCGTAACCGTCATCCCGAGCCAAGATACTGGATCTTCCAATTAGAAATCCAATCTTAGTACAATATGAATCTTAACAATACCTGTGTTTATATTCTGTCGAACAAAAACAGAACAATCTAGGGATGATGTTTGGGAAGGGCATACAAACAAAATCCTATTTCTTCCCTTCCGTATTTTTAATAAACTCACTCTCCGTAATTGTTGCACCATCTTTAAAAAAGTATGTTGCTCCGAAGCCTGTTTCCTTTTTGATATATAAATTACCTGTATTTCCTTTTACTACAATACGTTTGGTAATATTAGCATTTCCTTCTTTTACTTTTTCCTCTGTTACACCTTCGGGATATTTTTTTGCTAATTCGTTTGTGTAAAGCGAACGTTTTTCGGTTTCAATTAAGGAATCCACTTCTTTTATTTTTATGGCAGGAATCGTTTCTTTGGGCTTCAGAGACGCAGCACTTGTATAACTGGTTTTAGCCATATCATAACTTTTCGCCTTTACGCAAGAGTCACCTTTGGCAATCGCATTATCATATTTAGCTTGTACTAATTTTAATTCATTTTCTTTTGCAATTCTTTCTTTTTCGGCTTGTTCAGCAAGCGCTTTATCGGCATCTGCTTTGGCTTTTGCGATGGCATCCGCTTTTTCTTTTTCTTTCGCTAATCGTTCTGTCTCTGCAGCATCAGCAGCAGCTTTCTCTCTGTCTGCTTTCTCTTTCGCTAATCTATTTTTTTCTGCAAGATCAGCAGCAGCTTTGTCAGCAATTTCCTTAGCAGCTTTATCCGCATCAGCTTTCGCTTTGGCGATGGCATCTGCTTTTTCTTTTTCTTTTGCCAATCGTTCGGCTTCTGCAGCATCGGCAGCCGCTTTGTCTTTCTCAGCTTTCTCTTTTGCTAATCTATTTTTTTCTGCAAGCTCGGCTGCCGCTTTATCCGCCAATTCCTTATCGGCTAATTCCTTAGCTGCTTTGGCCTTCGCAATGGCATCTGCTTTTTCTTTTTCTTTTGCCAATCGTTCGGCTTCTGCTGCATCGGCAGCTGCTTTATCTTTGTCGGCTTTATCTTTCGCTAATTTATTTTTTTCAGCAAGCTCAGCCGCCGCCTTTTCAGCCGCGGAAGCCGCTAATGCTTTATCCTTTTCTGCTTTTTCTTTTGCAGCAGCAGCAGCTAATTCTTTATCTTTTTCAGCTTTTTCTTTCGCGGCAGCATCGGCCAAGACTTTTTCTTTCGCTAATCGTTCTTTTTCTGCCGCAACCGCTTTTTCTTTTGCTTCTGCATCGGCAATGGCTTTAGCTACTTCCGCAAGTTTTGTATTTGGATATTGTTCGTCTGGTTTCGCATTGAGTGCTTCATTATATGCAGACTTTGCTAAATCGTAATTTTTAGATTGCAAAGCAGCATCCCCTTTTGCCAATGCACTTTTATAGTTTGTTTCTATTGTTGATGATTTTGTTCCTGATATTGCTGCCACTTCCGATAAACGCTGTGTTAAAGATTGCTCCAAATTTTCATCCGAGTCCATCGTGTTTTTTTCTGAATTAAAGTAATAGCTTAATAATGGTTTATCTAAAATAGCGTTTAATTTTAAAATTGTTCCCTGGTCAGAAGGAAGCTCAAACAGCTCACTTACAGGTTTGAATGTGCTTTTGAATTTCTTTGATGCTTCCCCTGTCAAACCCATAGTTGAATAACTGATCTGAAATTGGGTAAATCCTACTTTTGAGATAGAAATGTCATACTCTTCGTTCGGAGGAAAATTAAAGCTGTAACCACCTGCAGCGTTCGTCGTTAAAACTTTTTCTGTACCTGAACTATTGATAATAAGTACATCGGCTCCTTGAAGCGGCTTGCCATTATGTGAAACAATGCCTTCGATTCTTGGTTGTGCATTTGAGTTTATGCTATGTAAGAATATTAAAAATAAGCAAAAAGAAAAAAAATATGTTTTATAAGCTGGCGTAATGATCATATAAGAATATTGTTGTTTTACCATTAGGTTAAAATAAACGAAAGATGGCTTTATTTATTCTATAAAGATACCTCTTTTACATAAATTAACAAAAATGACAGCCTGTCATTAAAAACAATTTGGCAAATCGTTTGCCTATGTTGAAATACAATTTTATCTTTAGGGTTCAATTGAAAAATCAGTATTTATCAATCATAAATTAAAATTTTTAAAAGATGGCATTAGAAATCACAGACGCTAACTTTGATGAGTTAGTAGCAAAATCAACAAAACCTGTATTACTTGACTTTTGGGCAGAATGGTGTGGACCATGTCGTATGGTTGGACCTGTTGTTGAAGAATTATCAAAAGATTATGCAGACACAGCCGTTGTTGGAAAAGTTAACGTTGACAATAACGCAAATATTTCTGCAATGTTCGGAATCCGCAACATCCCTACAATCCTTTTCTTTAAAGGTGGAGAGGTTGTTGATAAGCAAGTTGGAGTAGTTCCTAAATCTGTATTAGATGCAAAACTTAAAGCGTTGCTTTAGTTCAAGTTTAAAAAGTTTAAAGTTCAAAGTTGGCAGTAGGTAAGTAACCTACTGCTTTACTTTTATCTAAAGCTTGATGGCAATAATTTTCAATTTCATTACGTTTAAAAAACTTTCAATTTTCAAACTTTGAACTCAATAGACCAACAACAAATCCGTCAATTCACTCATCTCGAGTTAATCGCTAAACAGGTGGTGGAAGGGTTTATTACCGGTTTACACAAGAGTCCGTTTCATGGTTTCAGTGTTGAGTTTGCTGAACATCGTTTGTACAACAAAGGCGAATCAACCAAACACATTGATTGGAAATTATACGGTCGCACCGATAAACTTTTTATTAAACGTTACGAAGAAGAAACCAACCTTCGTTGTCAACTGATCATTGATGATTCTTCATCCATGTATTTTCCAATGCCCGTTGGAAAAGAGCTGAAACAAAATAAGATTACCTTTTCTGTTTACTGCGCTGCCGCGATGATAGAGTTGTTAAAACGTCAGCGGGATGCTGTTGGTTTAAGTGTTTTTTCAGAAACACTGGAAGTACACACTCCTGCTAAATCCAGTTCCTTACATCATAAAATGTTGTACCACGAGTTAGAGAAGCGCATTCAACCTTATGATGTTAGCGTTCATAAAAAAACATCAGCCATTACTGCTTTGCATCAGATTGCCGAAAGTATTCACAAACGTTCTTTAGTGTTGATATTTAGTGATATGATGGATTCGAAAGCGAATGCGGATGAATTATTTTCCGCTTTGCAGCATTTGAAACACAATAAGCACGAGGTTATATTGTTTCATGTGGTAGATAAGAAAAAAGAAATGGAATTTAATTTTGAAAACCGTCCATATCGATTCGTTGATATGGAAACGGGAGAAGAGATCAAGTTGCACCCAAATGAAATAAAAGAGTCCTACCTCAGCCAAATGGCAGAATACAAAAAGGAATTAATGTTGAAATGCGGTCAATATAAAATTGATTTTGTAGAAGCAAATATAAATGAAGGATTTGAACAGGTGTTGATGCCCTATTTAACGAAGCGCACACGAATGATCTGATTTCTATGATAGCTGATGTGTAAAAAAAGCAGTTAAAAAAATCTAAAAATTATAATAGGCTCTTAGCCCAACAGAATGCTGCCAATTCAATGTTGGTTTATCTCCGATCTTAATTCCCTCATAGGAAGGACTGTAAATTAATTGAATCGTAAATTTTTCACCCATCGCAATGTTGATCCCTACTCCGGCATACGCTCCCAATCCCATTCCACTTGGTAGTTTCGTATAACCTGACTGAATTCCCTGGTAATCATAGAATTCGGTTAAATCAATCTTTAGATTATTAATGAGGATCTCGTTTTTATCGAATTGAGAATACGTCATATTTAATCCACCTTCTGCAAAGAAATTGATTGTTTCATTGTCGCCAAACAACCTGTTGTATCCAATCTGAATCATTAAACGCTGTTCACCGCCTTTTATCCCAAACGTTTGTATGCTCTTATTGATTTGGCTAGAACCGGTAGGAGGGATAGTAGTGATTGTAAAGTTTCCTGAAACATTTAATTTTGAAGCATTCACATTTAAGGAAATTGCATTTTTATTATCTACCGAGTATCTGCATTGTAAGCCGAATAAAAAGGAGGCGGTATAACGCATGTTAACGGGCATATTTTCTTTAGTAAATAATTCCCAGCCTGGTGAAGGAGAATTTCGGGGATTTACATTCAGCGCTTGTGCGATTTGGTCTATTTGTCCGTTACCGCCACCATATTGAAAGTTGATCTTGTTATTCATCCAGCTCTCCTCGAAATTAGTAATTCTCACACCATCCATATCAAAGCCATAACCATCATAAACACCGGCTGTGTATTTATTTGCAAAATAGGATCCCACATAAAATCCAATTTTAAATGGGTGCTGTTTTCCTGGCGTTTCAGTCGTTTCGCTCTCCGTTGTTTCCTGAGCAAACATTAACGTTGAAAAGAAGAGAAATAGGGCTAAATATAGATGGCTGATTTTATTCATGTTGTAAAATTAATAATTATAACAAAGCGGTGACCATACTAAAAATAGATCTTTGAATGTTTTTTGACATACAGAAAGGGATATTGTGATGATCATCTAAAAAGAGGAAAAATCACTTAACCAACTTTCATATTTTTGATAGGTTTTAATAGGCCTTCCAAGCCATTCAATTTAATTTCATAAAGGGTTTGTAAAAGCATTCCCAATTTACCATCCGGAAAACCTTTGCGCTGAAACCATTCCAAATAGGAAACGGGCAGATCGCATAAAATAGTATTCTTGTAACGACCAAAAGGCATTTTCATGCGCACAAGCTCCAATAATAGACCTGAATCGGGTTGATTAGTTATGTGCTGCATGTTGCTTTTGTATAATCGTTTTTTGTGAGGGTTAAAAATCTCTAAGACTTCCTATTCGTAACTGAAAGAGAAAAATTAGACAACTATTCTTTTTTTTAAAATAATACGCTTTTTATTGGGATGATAATTTGTTGATATTGCGTTTAAATATTCAAGCGCAATAAAAACTTTTTTATTAGGTTTGTACAGCTTCAATTGAAGATGATTGACCCTTCACAAATATATTTTTTTTGAAAGGTGAAACACAGATTAATAATCAACATTTTATGAACAAAATACTAGTTGCCAACAGAGGAGAGATTGCATTACGGGTAATGCGTTCTTGCAGAGAAATGGGTATTCAAACCGTAGCCATCTATTCCGAAGCGGATAGAAATGCTCCTTTTGTAAAATATGCTGATGAGGCTGTATGCATTGGGCCTCCGCCATCAAACCAATCGTACTTGCTTGGTGATAATATTATTGAAGTTTGTAAAAAACTAAATGTGGATGGTATACATCCCGGATATGGTTTCCTTTCTGAAAATGCCGAATTTGCTCGAAAAGTAAAAAAAGCAGGTATCATATTTATCGGCCCCTCAGCGGAAGCAATGAATATGATGGGGGATAAGTTATCTGCGAAAGCGGCAGTTAAAAAATATAAAATACCAATGGTGCCCGGCTCTGAAGGTGCTATTTCGACTGTTGAAGAAGGAAAAAAAGTAGCACTTGCAACCGGATTTCCGCTTTTGATAAAAGCAAGTGCAGGTGGTGGCGGAAAGGGAATGCGTATCGTTGAAGTGATTGAAGAGTTTGAGGAGCAAATGAAAATGGCAGTGAGTGAAGCGACCTCTGCTTTTGGTGATGGTTCTGTTTTTATAGAACGCTATGTTGCTGGTCCGCGACATATTGAAATCCAGATTCTTGGTGATACACATGGTAATATCGTTTACTTATTTGAGCGCGAATGTTCCATTCAAAGACGCCACCAGAAAGTGATTGAAGAAGCACCTTCTTCTGTTCTTACTCCTGAAATCCGGAAAGCAATGGGTGAATGTGCTGTAAATGTTGGTAAAGCATGCGATTATGTGGGTGCAGGTACAGTGGAGTTTTTATTGGATGAAAACAAAAATTTCTATTTCTTAGAGATGAATACCCGTTTGCAGGTGGAGCACCCCGTTACCGAAATGATCACAGGTTTGGATCTTGTGAAAGAACAAATCAAAATTGCTAGAGGGGAAAAATTAGCCTTCAAACAGGAAGACTTAAAAATTAATGGACACAGTCTTGAAGTACGTGTATATGCAGAAGATCCGACAAATAATTTTTTACCGGATATTGGTAAATTAGTTACGTATAAGCGTCCGCAAGGCTTGGGTGTTCGTGTGGATGATGGATTTGAAGAGGGAATGGATATTCCTATTTATTATGATCCAATGATTGCCAAGTTGGTTACACATGGAAAAGACCGTGAAGAAGCCATCAATCGGATGATCCGCGCAATTGATGATTATAAGATCGTGGGGGTAGAAACTACGTTGAGCTTTTGTAAGTTTGTGTTGAAACACAATGCATTTACTTCCGGAAATTTTGATACACACTTCATCAAATTTCATTATTCGCCTGAAATGCTTGCTGAAACAAATGAAGACGAGGCTCTTATTGCTGCTTTATTTGCTGCAAAATTGATGAGTTCTTCAAAAACGGGTACTCAAAAGCCGGAAGAAGGGCAGAGCGTTTCGAAATGGAAATCGAATAGATAATTGTTCTTGCGAAGTTACATTGCGACCGATTGAAATCAATCTAATAGGATGAGGGCAGAAAAAGTTTCGATTGCTTCTTAACTCCTATGGACGTTTTTATGAAATGGTTCACTTAGTGATGTGACGTGTTTATTGTTAACAAGCACGGTTTAGTTTACAAATAATCATACTAGATATGCAACTTTTAGCATCCTTACTCGTTATAGAAACAAATACAGCCTAAAATGGCAACAAGAATTCTCCTATTCTTACTTTTTTTCTTTATTCCGTTTGCCGGGATGACTCAGACGAATACAACCCTTAAGCCGGCTGTTCCTGAAATTATAGGGACCTTAGTAGAGACTGTTTATTATGAAGGAGATACAATTCCGTACGCGAAATTAGGGGTAGTTACCTGTAGTGCCGATCGTGTTTTTAAAAATTACAGGCAAAAAGCAGCTTGGGACAGATTAAAATACAATGTAAAAAAAGTTTACCCTTATGCTATTCTGGCATCTGCAAAATTAAAAGAATACGATAGAGTGTTAGCTACCATTCCAAGCGAAAGTGGTAAAAAAGCATTTATGAAATTGGCTGAAAAACAGTTAAAAAATCAATTCAGTGATGAATTAAAAAATCTGTCGGTGAATCAAGG
>CANIFU010000026.1 GCA_947466965.1 Bacteroidota bacterium | reverse complement strand
AGCTTTGTGCGCGAAGGCATTTGCGCTAACTCCCGCACAATTGATAAGCGTTATCTCTTTTAATTGAGGGTGCAAGGAAGCGATCCGTTTTTCTACTTCAGAATAATTCGTAATATCCAGTTGAATGGTATCTTTATAAATAGCACCTTGCGGTTTATTTAAATGATACGTTCCAATAATTGGTTCTTGAGCTTGAATAAATTCCTTGAATAGAACGTCACCAATGCCACCTGTAATGCCTGTAATAATTATCATTTCTGTCTATTTAATTTTTGCTTTTTCTTGTTTCGCCCAATTTAAATTACCTGTTGCGAGTGGATGCGTTGGATCAATCTGCAACGCTTTGGTGCAGGCATCAATTGCTTTGTCCCACTGCTTCAGTTCACAATAGGCAGCAGCGATATTGTTATATGCGTTTGCATTATCAGGTTTTAATTGAATGGCTTTTTTGCATACCTCAATTGATTTTTCATATAAGCCTTGATTGTAATAGAGCAGACTTAAATTTATGTAATTATCAGATGATGGTTTTTCAATAACAAGTTTTTGGATGGTGTTGAAATCATTTTTTCCTTTTTGTGCAACAAACAAATTGTTTTTTGCTAATTCAAAGTTGGGATTTATCTGAAGCGCTTTTTCAAACGCTTTGATGGCATCATCCCATTTTTTTAATATGTTATAAGCCGAACCAATATTGTTGTAAGCTTCGGCAAATTCAGGTTTTATTGTGATTGCTTCGGTTGCTGCATCAATACATTCCTGATATTTTTCAGCTTGATAATACAGTAGGCTCAAGTTTAAATAGTTGTCGGCCGATGGTGCTTTTTTTAATTCATCCAAAGCAATTTCAATCTTTCCTTTTTTATTGGTTGCCGCATCTAGCGCAATTAATGCTTGAAGGTTACCCGGATTTATTTCTAATGTAGTATTTGCCAATGGGGTTAATTTATCCCACTCCTCAGTTTCTATATATTCGTGCATCAATAATGACCGTGCACCGATATGAGCCGGGGATAATTCGATTGCCTTCGTTAATAGATCAATGGCCTCTTTGTGTCGTAATTGGGAAGATAAAAATTTCCCATAAAAATAATAGGAGTCTGGATAGTTAGTGCCATATGCGATTGCATTTTTAAAAAAGATTTCTGCTGTGGCATTATCGCCTTGAGCTGATTTTAAAACACCAATATTAACGTGTAAGAAGGTATAATAAGGCCAAACGGCCAATGCTTTATTAAAATAGTTATCCGCTTCAGCATAATCTCCTTGTTCCATTTTGGCTAAACCATAGTTCATTAAACCTCTTCCGTTCTTTGGACTTTTTATTGTAACATCTTTCCACAAACTTTCTTCGGTATGCCAAACACTATTTCGTTGATGTGTGCCATAAGCATATCCTCCCAAAACAATCAGTAAGCATGAAATAAGAATGGTTTTATTGATGAATAATGCATCAAGTTGTTTTTTATACGAAAGCAGCAGCAGTGCAATGGTATGACAAACAGCAATGGTAAGACCTACATACGGGAAAAATATGCGGTGGTCATTGAGTACTTCCGACAAAGGGATGACGCTAGTAGGAAGTAATGCTAAAAAGAACCAAAGTATACCAAAGCTAATTGGCCGTAACTTTTCATCGTTAGAAAATTTAAATGCGATATAAAGTAATGTGAAAATAAATGCACAACCAATAAAAAAAGAAGCATTCCAAATTGTTTCTAGAGGAACCCAATCGGTATCTGCACTTAAGCCAATGGGAAGGAAAAAGGTAGTAAAATAATGAACGATTACAGAAGGTTGCGTAATCAAATAATTAAATGTGGATGAACCACCGGGAATCCATGTTTTAGGTGTCATCCTGTCAACAAGCAAATACATCAATCCACATACGATGAAAGCAGGCAATGCTGTTTTAACGACTGAAATAAATTGCTTGAGGTGCTGCTTGTTGAATACAGCCATTACACTCATTTTTTGTTCAAACAATAGGACGTATAGGAAAAATAAAGGCGCAAACATTGCAGCGGGTGGCTTTGCCAAAATGCCTATTGCTACTGGTAATAAATATAAAAATGTTTTTTTGAAAAAGGGTGAATACATGTACAAGCAGAAACCAAGAATAACAAAGAATGAAGATTGTATGTCGGATCGTGCAATAATATAATTTACGGTTTCTGCATTTGCAGGATGCAGTAGATACAAGGCAACAGCAATTAGTGCAATGAAAAAATTCCAGCGATGTGTATAGGCGCTGTTTAAAAGTTTAAAAAAGAGTAAGAACATACAAGCTCCCTGCAATAAAAAAAGAATGAACGTGGACAAGTGAAAGTAAAAGAGGTTGTAGCCACTTCCTAACCAGTAATCAATTGCCAAGGATGCACTTACAATTGGTCTGTAGGATTGATTGGTTGGCAAGGAACTGAACGTTGTTCCGTCCTTAAAAAATAAAGGAATATTGCTGATATCTTGAATAAATAAATTATTCTGAATCGTATGAGAGTCATCAAAATGAAATGAATTGCTGAAATGGTTGGCGTATGTAATGGTTACAATAACAGCCAACAATAAAAAATAAATGAGTGTTTTTTTTATAGAAAAAAGTTCAGCTTTCTTTGACATATATTGGATTTGTTGTATGTGTAAAATTAAAAAAATAATGCCGTATTCGTCCAAATTTCTTTCTATATTTGAATAATAAGAGTTTGAAATTTTAACACATTAGCCGTAATAAATACTTGCTTGGTTTGAATGCTTAAAGCCAGCAATGGAAAAGGATTACGAAAAATAAAAATGTATTCCAAACAAAAAAAAACCGCCCTTGTCTTATTCATAGCGTTTCTCTTTATTTTTCCCTTAGGATACTTGTACATTAAAACACGTCACCTGAAAAAAGTAGAACATCATCAGGAAAAGGATGTACCTGCCAATACTGCTATTACAGCATTGGAAAACTTAGCAAAAGAGAAACCAACAGCTGAAAACTTGATCAATCTTTCAATGGCCTATATCAATAATAACATGCCCGGTAAAAGCATTGACTATTTAAAAAAAGCCATTCTGCTTGATTCAACAAATGTAGTTGCATTTAATAATTTGGGTGTTGCATTCACCCTGTTGCAGCAATATCAGGATGGAATCGAGGCATGCAAAAAGGCACTTCAATTGGATCCTGGATTTCAGTTAGCAAAAAATAATCTTGCATGGGCAACGGATGAAAAAAATAAAGTATTGGACGAAATTAAAAAACAAGAAAACACACCACAAGATAAATTAACAGTGGCGTTTTATATCAATTACGGATTGAACTATTTTAAGATTGGTGAGTATGATAAAAGTATTACGATCTGGAAAACTGTTTTGAAGATGGAGCCCCAAAGCACCATGGCATTGAATAATATTGGTACTGCGTTGATGATGAAAGGGCAGTATGACGAAGCAATATTACTTTTTAATAAAGTAATCGCCTTGGATCCTACAAATGAACTTGCCAAGGTTAATTTGGCCTGGGGCCTGGATGAAAAGAATAAACAAGGTTCCACTTCACATTAAAAATCCATTCGAACAGCAAGGGAGTCAAAGCTCCTAGTGCGCTTATCCAAGGTGGAATCGAAAAGTAAGCCATTCCATCGACAGAAATTCAATTGAACTTTTGTGCTAAGCATTCGCTAGATAGTGAAGCTTGCTTTAGCGCTATGTGAAGATGACAACCTTTTATGATTTTGGTTTAAAAACAGCATATTTTTTTACAACAACAAGCAATTGCCAAATCATTATTGCAAATAAAATAAACGAAGGAATGATCTTGTCTGCGTGTATCCATGTGAATGATGTGCTGTTTGATAAATCAGAATTTCGAAAAAGAAAATAAAGGCTGGGCAAACAAAAAAAGAGTCCAGTAATGGTCATTGTCCGAATATGTTTTTCATAAAACACCTGCTTCTTTTTTAAGATCGGTAAAAAAGCAATTAATGGCAAGGTAGATGTGAATTGGTACTCCCAAACGGTGTTGTAGCTTAAGAAAAAAGTTAACGAGATTGCCATAATTAATAATAAAGTACATTCTAAGCGTATTTTTTTATCAGCAATAAACGCTATTGCAATAGACAATGCTAAGCAGATATATATGGGGAGTTTGAATATCCATGCCTCTGTTTCTTTTCCTAAAAGCACATCAACAAAAACAGGTAATGAAAATACATCAATGTGTATTAATTTATAATCAGATTGAGCAATCAGATTGGTCCAATGAATGCTATTGTCTTTCATGAACGCATTTAATACAAAATTGTTTTTGTAAATATTCATGTGCTCTTGTATATAACGAAAATCAATACTTGTAAGTTTTTCCCAACCCACAGCATCAGGGTTGAGCAGGGGCACGAAAATAAAAGCAAGAGAAATAAACCCGTAAATAAATATCGATTTTAGTGTGGTTGCCCTTGTTTCTTTGATTATCAAAAGCAAAGGAAGCATCAATAAAACAATTGGTTTTGTGAAAAATGAAATAAGCAAGCCTGCAAAAAGGATTGAATTTGCTTTTTTTGTGCTTGTTCCATATGTAAGCTCGAATATTCCAGTGAGAATAAGCGTAATGGATAAAACCAATGGTGCATGCATGTTGCCGACATACAGCATCCAATAAGTTGGGAAAGCACATAATAATAAAAAATAACTGAACTGTTTATTCAATAGATCGGGTGTTCTTTTTGAAATCAAATATCCGCAAACGCCCATTATTCCTAAAGAAAAAATGCTAAATAACCAATAGCTTGTCCATGGAGAAAAAAAGGAGAACCAGGAAGCAACAAAAATACTAAATGCCGGATGTGCAAGATACCAGGTGGCATAAGGTCCATAAGCCGACCCCCCCCAGGTATCATAGATGCTTCGTTGTTCAACAAGGTTCAGAAATGATTTTGGAACAGCAAAGTAATCAATGCCCTGAACGTTTGCATGCTCTGCGCCAAAGAAAAACATATTGAGTATGCCATAGTGCAGGGAAAGCAGCATTATCAGGACAAAGCAACCAATAAAAGCTGGTAACAGATACAAACGATATTTTTTCATTTTAATGCTTTCTTAAATTAATTTACGTTAAAAAAAACGTTTTATCAGCCAACGAGCATGAATTTGAACTTCTCAAAAATACAACTATTTCTTTCTTTATTTTATACTATAATAATATTAACTTTGATGCTGAAAAATGGCACTATTCGGACTTTTTAACAAATCGGAAACAAGCACAGGCGAAATGTCCTTTTGGGCCCATATTGATGCATTGCGAGGGCATCTGTTCCGATCCGCAATTGTTGTAGTAACGCTTTCGGTTGTGCTTTTCTGTTTTCCCGAATTCCTTTTTGATACAATTATTTTTGGTCCTTTAAAAGAAGATTTTGCAACATATAAAGCTTTTTGTAGCCTAAGTCACATGCTTCATCTGGGTGATGACTTATGCTTTGGACATTATACATTTAAACTTCAGAGTCTTGGCTTATCCGATCAATTTACTTCTCAAATGTGGATTGCCTTTATTGGCGGTTTGATTATTGGTTCACCTTATGTTTTATGGGAAGTATGGAAATTTATTAAACCTGCTCTCAAAGAAAAAGAAAAAAAAGCATCTTCCTTTTTTATTATTTCAGCAACCTTGCTATTTGTTATAGGTGTTTGCTTTAGCTATTATGTTATTGCTCCCTTGATGATCAATTTTCTTGGAAATTATAAGGTAAGCAATATGGTTGAGAATAATTTTACGATGGATTCTTACATCTCAACAGTAACAACTCTCACCTTGTCTGCCGGACTAATTTTTGAGTTGCCTATTTTAGTTTATTTTCTTACAAAATTCGGACTGCTTACTCCGCAATTCATGCGTAAATATCGAAAACATGCTGTTGTTGTGATCCTAATCGTTGCTGGAGTGATTACTCCTTCTCCTGATGTGACCTCTCAATTGCTGGTTGCATTTCCCTTGTATTTCTTGTACGAAGCGAGTATATTTGTTTCTTACTTTGTGATGAAGAAAAAAGAGAGAATGGATGAATAAGTTGAATCATTTTAGTCTATTCGGCTTTCCTTTTTAATTTCATCCTAATTCATCCTATTAACGTTAAAAAAATTATCAATGGCTGCAGTTAAAGAATTTAATGATTATCGCACAAAAATGAATGATAAAATTATGGCTGCAGATAATATCGTTTTAAAACGCCTTTTCAATTTGGATACCAACACGTATGCAGCAGGAGCGTTGCCAGTTAAAACAAAGGAAATGCTCGGTTTGGTTGCTTCCATGGTGTTGCGTTGCGATGATTGTATAAAATACCACCTGGAAAAATGTAAAGAAAACAATCTATCTAGCGAAGAAGTGTTTGAAGTTTTTGCGATAGCAAACATTGTTGGTGGTACGATCGTTATTCCTCATACGCGCAGAGCAGTTGAGTTTTGGGAAGAACTAAATAAACAATAATTTTTGAAAGACAACTTTAAATATCGCTTTATAGTTCCTGCATTATTTTCTATAATGCTTTTGTTATCCCTTTCTGTTGTTTCTCAAACAACGAAAGTGAATGGTAAAATTATTGATGCGATAACCCTTGAACCCTTACCATTTGTAAACATTGTTTTTAAAGGAACTACTGTAGGAGGAACGACCGATTTTGAAGGAAAATTTTCAATTGCAACAACCCTTCGCGTTGATTCCATTTCTATTTCTTATGTTGGTTATAATAAATTGAATCGTTCCATAAAAAAAGGGGTGGAACAGAACTTGATTATCGGATTAACCCAAGGTGTCGATCTGATCACTGTTGAAGTGCGTCCTGGTGAAAATCCTGCTCACCGCATTCTCAGAAAAATTATCGCGAACAAAGATTTAAATAACCGCGAAAAATTGGATGCCTATGAATACGAAGTATATAACAAAGTGGAGTTTGACCTAAACAACCTGAGTGATGATGTAAAAAATAAAAAATTGTTTAAGCCATTTGCATTTATTTTCGAAAATATTGATAGTACAAATGCGAAAGAAAAACCCTATCTGCCGGTATTTATGACCGAATCCTTATCCGATTTTTATTTTCGAAAAAGTCCCAAAGTTCGCAATGAAGTTATTAAAGCCAGTAAGGTTGCAGGGATTGAGAACTCCAGTGTGTCGCAGTTTATGGGCGACATGTATCAGAATGTAAATATTTATGATAATACGATTTTAGTTTTTGGGAAAAATTTTAATAGTCCGATTTCAGATAATGCACTACTTTTTTACAAATTTTATCTGATTGATAGTATGGTCATTGAGGGCCATAAATGTTATCAGTTACAATTTAAGCCCCGACGAAAACAGGAATTGGCTTTTGTTGGAAATCTTTGGGCTGCTGATACCTCATTTGCGATCAAGCAAATTGAAATGAGTATTGTCGACGATGCAAATATAAATTTCATTAATTCTACAGCTGTTGTTCAAATGTATACAAATGTTGATAGCGCATGGATGCTTCAGAAAGAAAGATTGGTCATAGATTTTAATCCATTCCCCGTCGATCAGAAAAAGAAATCCGTTATGGGTATTTATGGTCGCAAAACTGCTGATTATACTCATTTTAAAATCAATAAACAGCGAGAAGATGCGTTTTATTCAATGACCGAAAATTTAAAGGTCAATGATGATTCTTTTAAAAAGACAGAAGAATACTGGGAGGCAAACCGACACGATTCCTTATCGAAAAACGAAAAGCAAATCTATAAAATGGTTGATACCTTGCAATCATTACCCGTTTATAGAAGCTGGATTGATGTTATTACTTTGTTTTTTACTGGATATAAAATAAAAGGGAATTTTGAATACGGTCCTTATTATAATTTATACAGTATAAATTCAATAGAAGGACACCGTTTCTTATTTGGTGGAAGAACAAGTAATAAGTTCAGTAAGTGGTACAAATTGAGTGCTTATATTGCTTATGGAACACGCGACCAGAAATTTAAATATAGCCTTGGCGTGCGCGCGTTCGTTAACAAAAAACCACGGATGTTGGTAGGAATTAATTATAAAAATGATAACGAAATCTTAGGGCAAAATCAAAATGGATTTACAATGGATAATATTCTTGCATCGCTCTTCTCGATCACTCCTTTTGATAACTTAACAAATGTGAAACAGGTACATGCCTATATTGAGCGCCAATGGTTCAACGGATTTAATACCAAGGTGAGCTTTTATAATCGGATTATGATGCCCTTGTCTAATTTTCATTACGATTATCAGAAAACGCCGACTACTATTGCCTTCAAAGATAATATCACGATATCTGAAATTCGTTTCTTTGCCCGCTTAGCATTCAATGAAAAGTTTATTGAAGGTCAATTTAACCGGGTTAGTTTAGGTACGCGTTATCCGATAGTGCAAGCGCAATTTACACTTGGTATAAAAAATTTATTTTACAGTGATTATAATTATCAGAAACTTACTTTAAATGTGAATGACCGTATCCGCATTAATCCGATTGGTTATTTTGATTACGTGTTGGAATATGGAAAAGTATGGAGCCCTTTGCCCTATCCTTTGCTTGAAATGCATGGTGGGAACGAAACCTATATTTTTGATATGTATGCATATAATGCAATGAATTATTATGAATTTGTGAGTGATGAATATGCTTCAGCTACAATATCACATCATTTCGATGGTTTTTTTCTGAACCGCATTCCATTGATGCGTAAATTGAAGTGGCGCGAAGTTGTAGGAGCGAAAGCCCTTATCGGAAGGATTAATGATAAAAATAAAAGTATGCTGATTTTCCCCGAAAATCTAAATGCCTTGGATCGTGGTCCATATTTTGAAGCGTCTACAGGCATTGAAAATATATTTAAACTATTTAGAGTGGATGCTGTTTGGCGATTATCATACCTAGATAATCCCAAATCGAGTCCATTTATTATAAAAGCTTCTTTGCAATTTGCATTTTAATTCATTTAAAGATGATTTTACGTACAGACAATTTAATTAAAAAATACAAAAGCAGAATTGTTGCCAAAAATGTAACAGTCAATGTGAACCAAGGAGAAATTGTTGGACTTTTAGGTCCGAATGGTGCAGGGAAAACGACTTCATTTTATATGATCGTTGGGATGATTAAACCGAACAGCGGGAAGATTTATTTGGATGATAAAGATATTACAGATCAGCCGATGTATAAACGTGCTCAACTAGGTATTGGATATTTAGCTCAAGAGGCTTCCGTTTTTAGAAAGTTGAGCGTGGAAGACAATATCAGAGCGATTTTGGAAATGACACAACTCAACAAACAGGAACAGTGCGATAAATTGGAAGAGTTGTTGGATGAATTTCATTTGCAACATATTCGTAAAAATTTAGGAGATCGTTTATCTGGAGGAGAAAGACGGAGAACCGAAATTGCTCGATGCTTAGCCGCAGATCCTAAATTTATATTGTTAGACGAACCTTTTGCAGGTGTTGATCCAATTGCTGTGGAAGACATTCAAAGCATTGTTGCAAAATTAAAAAAAAAAAATATTGGTATTTTGATTACCGATCACAATGTGCAGGAAACGTTGCAAATTACTGATCGTGCGTATTTACTTTTTGAAGGTAGTATATTAAAAGCCGGAACAGCAGAAGAGCTTGCCAGTGACGAACAGGTTAGAAGAGTTTATTTGGGCAAGAATTTTGAATTGAGAGCGAACAAAAAAAAGGAAGTGGAATAGATGAATGATTGTTTAAAACTAAAAAAACCCAGAACACTTGGCTCTGGGTTTTTTAGTTTTATATCGAAACGATTAATTTTCAAAAATCTCAAATTCATAGAACTCCATGATCTGATTTGCTAATAGTTTTTTACAAGCAGCATCTACTTTTGTTGTTGCTGCATCTTTCGAATCGGCTTCAACTTCTAAGGTTATGTGTTTGCCAATTCTTACATTCTCAATTTCAGGTAAACCCAGGTTTTTCATACTGCCTGTTACCGCTTTCCCTTGTGGATCTAATAATGCTTTCAATGGCATTACGTCAATTTCTGCTCTGAATTTCATTTTATAATGTTTTTTAGTGTTCTGTTTTTTTGGTTTTATTCATCAGATTATGAACGATAGATAAAACGATGTACAAAAATATAATAAAAGGGATTGCGATGAACTGAAATACTATTAACAAAAGTATTGAAATTATCAAAAATGAAAACCGAATCTTATTGTCTTTCCAACCGAAATTTTTAAATTTTAATGCAAACAATGGCAGTTCGGCTATGAGCAGATAGGACATCAACAGGGTTAGTCCAACTAAAAAATAGATATTCCCTGTTATTGAATAAATTTGAAATCCTGAAATTTCGGATTGAAACCTATTGATTAAAGGGATAGAACAAATTAATATACTATTTGCAGGTGTTGGAACTCCAATAAATGAATTGGTTTGCCGGGTATCAATATTAAATTTTGCAAGTCGTATCGCAGAAAAAATAGTAATTAAGAAACTCAGCAGCAACCAGTAAGAATCAATGTCATTTGCCAATAAAACCCTAGGTTTTCCATTCAATACAGGTGAAGCAGACATTAATTGGAACAATACAATGCCCGGCACAACTCCAAACGTCACCATGTCAGCTAAAGAGTCTAGCTGTTTTCCCATCTCCCCTCCAACTTTTAATAACCTGGCTGCAAAGCCATCAAAAAAGTCCAAAAATGCTGCTATTCCAACTAAATAAGCGGTCGTAACCAAGTTGCCTTTGAAGGCTGCAACAATTGCTATACAGCCACATAATAAGTTGCCGCAAGTAATTGCATTCGGGATGTGTTTTTTAATATTCATTTATGCGAAATTACTAAAAATTACTCATTTGTTTCTTTATTAATACATCACTCAATCACTCAATCACCAATCACCAATCACCAATCACCAATCAACAATCACCAATCACCCATCACCTATCACCCCATGACCCCATCACCCAATTACTTCATCACCCCATCACCCCATCAACAATCACCCATCACCCATCACCCCATCACCAATCACCCATCACCCAATTACTTCATCACCCCATCACCCAATCACCCAATTACTTCATCACCCCATCACCCAATCACCCATCACCCCATCACCCATCACCCATCACCCATCAACCCATCAACCCATCACCCAATTACTCCATCACCAATCACCCAATCACTCCATCACTCCATCACTCCATCACCCCATCACCCAATCACCCAATTACTTCATCACCAATCAACCCATCACCCAATTACTCCATCACCCATCACCCATCACCCCATCACCCCATCACCCAATCATCCCATCACCCAATCACCTTTTTTTAATACCTTTATAATATGCAAATTATGTTGCCTCTTCTTTATTCCTTTCTCTTCATTTTTTTAATTCTTAAAATGAAATTTTTTGATGTTCCCGCTATTTCAAGAGGGCAGTTAATCGCACTCTTTATTTTGAAAATTAGTGCAGGACTCGCGGTGTATGGAGTTTATACTTATTATTATACCAACTCCGATTTTAATACCTATTTCAGTAGCGGCAAAATAGTGTTCGATCGTTTTTTTGGAAATGCAGCGCTACCTGTTTTGCCCGCTTGGGACGCTAGTTTTGATGATGCTGTTTACAATAATTCTAGAATAATTATTTTTTTGAATTTTCTTATCCACTTTTTTTCTTTTAATACTATTTTCGTTCACATTGTCTTCTTTTGCTTTTTTGCTTTTGCTGGTCTTGTTGCTCTTTTTAAAGCATTTTATAAACATGTTCCTTCCAAAAAAAATAGCTTAATTGTTGGTTTGTTTCTTGTTCCTTCTGTGTTATTCTGGACCGCTGGTATCTATAAAGAAACAATTGCTTTGTGTTGTATCGGATTTATTGTTTATCTAACTGATTTCGGCTTGATGAAAAAAATTACTCTTAAGAACTTCCTTCTTATTGCGTTACTTTGCTTACTGTTGTTTTTTCTTAAAATATATATTCTTGCTGCGCTTCTTCCAATGTTGATCATTAATTGGTTGATTTCTAATTCTTCTGCTTCCTATTGTTTTTTGAAATATTTCCTGCTTTTTCTTTTATTTTCTGGACTGTTTCACCTGCTCTCAAAAACAAGTGATCGCTTTGATGTTTATCAGTTAATTGCCGATAAACAATCAAAAGCAATCAGTGAAGCAAAGGGAGGAATATTTTTGATGAACGATAAAAATTTTGTTCGTATTGATTATTCAGATGTTGATGTGCTCATCCATCATCCTGATTCTTCTTATACAATCAAGAAGGGCAGTCGTTTTTTATCCTGGAAATTAAATAACATGCAGGATACTACTTTTGTTTCAGCTTCAAGCGACAGTGCTTTTTATACATTACTTTATATCATTTCTCCCACCAAATCGGTAATTGATATAGATAGGGTTGATCCAACTTTTTTCGGGATTTTAAAAAAAGTACCCCAATCCATATACGCTGTTTTTACACAACCAATATTGTTTAACATTAAAAATATTTTTCAGTTGATTGCTTGGATAGAAAACAGCTGGCTTTTTCTATTATTGGTGCTGGCGATTTTGTTCTTCGACAAAAATATCCTAAATAAGAAGCACGTTTTAATGTTTGCCTTGTTGTTTGCTCTTATCCAGTTTGCTATAATCGGACTAACAACTCCTGCTATAGGTGCAATGGTTCGTTATAAAGTAACAGCTTTGCCATTTCTCGTGACCTCTTTTTTGATTTGCATCGATGGTGATGCATTGGTAAAAAAAATAATACGGACTAAAAATCAGGATTCTGATAAAGCGTAAGTTCAATTGTGCCATATTTCATTTTCTTGACCGCTACCCATTTTTTAGTTATTTTTTCAAGGTCACTCATCCTATTCGTGTTTATTATATTGCTATATAAAAAATAGTGAAATGTATTTATAGGTTTGTCTTCTATATCGATATACTGATCGTGCGCATCTGAGAGATGTGAAAAGGGATACTTGGTTGTTAAAGGAAACTGCGTTCCTATTTGATTGTCAGTAATCTTATTTTTCAAAAGATAGACTTTCATCTCAGTTTCTATTTTGAAGTATGGAAGAATTTTAAGTGATGCATCCCAAGCGTTCCCATAGCGTTGAGGATAGGAAATGAAATTCCCTCCTATCAAACTTATGGAAATTAAACAAAATAAAAGCACGCTCTTTTTTCTACTTTCGAGTTGTTCCAGAAAATAACATACTCCGATATTTAATAAAACAAAAACAATCAGAAAATATTTATGTCCGATTGGATTTTTAATCAAAAGCATTAAAAAAGCGAGTGCAATAAGCGGAATAAAAACAATAGCTATCAGCTCTTTTGTTTTTGATGCCTTGTTATGTTTTAAAAAATACACTGCGGAAGTGATGAATAGAATCCATAAGGTAATTCTTCCCAGATCTATTGTTTTCCATAGTATGTAAACGAATTGTCGAAGCATCATTACTGCTCCGGAAAATTGTTCTGCATTGTTTTCTCTTGTTGGTGAAAACAGAAACCATCCTGTTTGATTTTTATGATAGATAAACCAGATCACGCATATGAAAACAGCAGGAAGATATTTTCGGATAAACAGACGATCAATTTTTTTAAATAAGAACAAATCTATTATTAACAGAGCGGAAGCAAGCATTATACCTCTTATACTTATTAAACTAAGGAACAAAAGTGCAATAGAAAAAAGTATTTGTTTTTTGTCGTAAAGTGCATTGAGTGAAAGCAAAAAGAAATAGACAATCAGAATGTCATAACCCATTAATATCGATTGCGTAATAAATACGGGTTCGATGAACAGTAAAATCATTGCAAAAACAATTGTTTTATCATTTAAAAAACGTTTGGCTAGTAAATAAAATTGATTTACAACGCCAATTAAAAAGGGAAGTATAGCAAGGTGGGAAACCGCAAGTGTTTTCCCGAAAAATTTCCATACCAGTGTTAAATAACTTGAAAATAGAGGGAACCCGCCTGTGTCGTTTTGTAAAGGAGCAATAAATCCATTCATTCCATGATCATAAAAGTAAACGGATACAGCTGAAAAAAAGGCACTATCCCAGAAAAATGGAATTTGAATACTACAAAGGGTTAAAAGAAGGAGCAGGAGGTATGCTGGAAGCAAGATCTTACTTTTTGTCATTGCTTCTTACAATTTCGGAAATGCTGTATTGTGGTTTATTGTTCAATGTCAGATACATTCGCCCAATATATTCTCCCATTATTCCTAAGGTAATTAAAATCAGACCGCCGAAAAATATAATCAGTACAACAACAGTTGTCCAGCCTTCAATATAATTTTTAGAAATAAAATAATCGTAGAGGTATTTTAATGAAAGAATAAATCCAACGAAAGTAGCAATGCAGCCAATGAAGGTGGCAATGCGCAAGGGTAGAACAGAAAATCCGGTAAACAGTTTGATGAAAACAGATATCGATTTAGATAGCGTATAATTACTTTTTCCGTTGAAGCGTTTAAGGTGCTCAACATCAATCTGACAAAGGTTTTGTGTAATGGTTAAAATTATTCCATCAATATAAGGATAGGGTCCAGCAAATTGTGCAATCTCCGTTGCTGTCGATTTATTAATTATTTTAAAAGGAGAAAGATAAATTCCTTTTGGTTTTGAAACCAATAGCTCTGCCATTTTTCCATTCACGTTGCTTCCTAAATTTTTAACAATGTTTTGTTTGCGTGAATTGAAATTGGCATAACAAACATCAAATCCTTTTATACATTCATTGTAAAGTTGAAGGATGTCAGCCGGATTGTGTTGTAAGTCATCATCCATCATCACACAATAGTTTCCTTTAGAAATTCGCAATCCAGCAAGTATGGCATTGTCTTGACCACTATTTTTTCGAAGGTTTATACCTGTTATGGAAGGATGCTGTTTACTAAGTGAAACAATTTTTTTCCAACTGTCGTCCTTGCTACAATCATTAACAAAAATTATTTCATAGGGAAGTTGTATTGCCTGAAAAATACGTTTGTAAAGTTCATCAATGATGGAAGAACTATTATAAACAGGAATAACAATGCTTATTTCTATGTCGTTCATTTTGTAATTACAATTATCAGGTCTTTGTCGAATAGGGACTCGACACGATATTTAAATTTTAGCTTTTTACTAAGTTGTTCTATCGTTTCCAAAAGTGTTTTTTCAGTATAGCGGAATGCTTGCGTTTTACCATTTACGCTAGCTGAAGCTTTTGCCAATTTACCAATTATTCCTTTATTATTCGAGAGATTTATTACAGGCTCCGAAATAATCATTTGTGGTGCGCAATCCAGCATTTTTTTGAACAGACTTTCCTGATCGTTTTGGAAATGATACAAGGAGCCACTGATTATGAAGGTATCGGCTTTGGGCAAGTCGTTGATCTGCTCAAGGTCCAGCAGCTCTGCATTAAACCCTTTTTTTACGGCATATTTTACAAATATCTCGTTAATATCGATACCTGTCCAAAGGATCCCGTTCTTTTTGCAATGTTCCGCAATGATTGTATCTCCAAAGCACACTTCCATTACCTTATTGCCTGAAATATTTTTTAATACCGGCTTAAACCGTTTGTAGTAATTGCCCTTGTAAAGCAAAAACATCGCAAAGCGGTAATAATAGATGCTTCTATATATGAAAGCTGTTTTGTTCAAATGGAATACTTTATGCAAATATACTGAACTAATGTGTTTTACTTACGCAATATTCGGGCAATAAATTCGTTTGAAAAAGGTTTGGATATCTTTGCAAATTAGTTTAATTTTAAAGTCTATATGAATAAGAAATATTTTACAGCTTTCGTCGCTTTTTTAGGAAGTATATCAACACTAGTAGCACAGGCACCGAAATACAGTAACGAGTTCCTAAACATTGGTGTTGGGGCACGAGCACTGGGCATGTCAAATTCCTACGTAACTTCTGTAAACGATGTTACTGCGGGCTATTGGAATCCTGCCGGTTTGTTGGGTATAAAAAAGCAACATCAGGTGGCGTTAATGCATAGCGAATATTTTGCCGGAATCGCCAAATATGATTATGGTGCTTTTGCTACTCGCCTCGATTCATCAAGTGTTTTAGGTTTAAGTCTTGTTCGCTTTGGTGTGGATGATATTCCAAATACAACGGAATTGATCGATGCAAATGGTAATGTTGATTATAACAGAATCACAACCTTTTCTGCTGTTGATTATGCCTTTTTGGTTTCCTATGCGAAGCAGCTGAAAATTCCTGGATTGCGTTTGGGAGCAAATGTTAAAATCATTCGTAGAAAAGTGGGTGACTTTGCCGGTGCTTGGGGTTTTGGTTTAGATGCTGGCGCACAATACGATTATAAAAAATGGAAATTTGCCGCAATGGCGCGTGATGTAACATCTACTTTTAATGCATGGAGCTTTAATTTGTCGGAGGAAACCAAACAAGTGTTTTTGGCTACCGGAAATGAAATTCCTGAAAATTCTGTAGAGATTACCTTGCCAAAATTATTGTTAGGCGCAGCGCGCAAATTTGATTTTAATGATAAGGTTTCTTTGTTGGCCGAATTGGATATGGATGCAACTTTTGATGGCAAAAGAAATGTGCTGATAAATAGTAAGTCCGTTAATTTGGATCCTCACATTGGACTAGAAGCATCTTACATGAATATTATTTTCCTGCGCGCAGGTATTGGTAACTACCAAACATATACCGATAATCTTGGAAAAAAAATAAATACGTTTCAACCGAATATTGGAGTAGGGGTTAAGATTAAATCCGTTTATGTTGATTACGCTTTAACGGATATTGGTGATCAATCGGTTGCGCTTTATTCCAATGTTTTTTCTATCAAAGTGGATATCAATAAAAAAATCAAATGATCAAACGTTTACTTGTAATATGTGTGATGTTGCTTCTCTCTTTACAACTGAGATCACAAACATATGGTAACGAATGGATTAATTACTCTCAGAATTATTATAAAATAAAAATAGCTCAAAACGGTATCTTTCGTATCGATTCTGCCACCCTTGTAAATGCAGGAATTCCACTTTCCTCCATTAATCCTAAAAATTTCCAACTCTTTCATAACGGTATTCAGCAATACATTTACATAGAAGGAGAAAGTGATAACGTTTTTAATAGTTCCGATTTTATTGAATTTTATGCCCAGAAAAATGATGGCGTACTTGATTCTTCTTTATACGTGAATACAGCCTTTGTTCCAAATCCATATTATAGTTTAATAAATGATACGGCCGTTTATTTTTTAACATGGAATGCTGCTCTTGCAAATAATCGAATGCAGGTGGAAACAGATACAGCCTTCAGTTCATATATTCCGGATGATTACTTTTTTAGAGACGAAGTGCTCGAATATCACAATCTTTATTATGAAGGTGAAACAGACAATGTTGGTGGAACCGATGCCCGCTATACAAAAGCAGAAGGATGGTTTGATGCCAATGTGATTTATCTTGGTGCATCTATTGCCTATAATGTAGCAACTCCCAATGTTTATAGTGCTGGACCGAACTCTATTATTGAAACTGTTGCCCTTGGTGCTTCGAACGATGCGTCTATCGCTTTAAATGATCACCAATTAAAAGTAGAATACAACGGGAATTTATTTGTTGATACATTATTTAAAGGGTATGCTGCTAACCGCTTTATGAAGGCCGTTTCATCAGTAGCATTAGGTGCCCCTTTTACTACTTTTCAATTTTCCAGTATAAATGCAGGCTTTACATCCAACCGAACTGCCGTATCTTTTATACGTGTAAAATACCCGCATACAATGAATTTGGAGAATAAAAATAATTATTTGTTTTATGTTCCCGAAAATGTAAGTCAGTCAAAATCTTTTTTTTCATTTACTAATTTCAATGCATCAGGTATTGTTCATGTATATGATCTTACAAATGCAAAACGGATTGCTGTTCTCACCAATGGAACTTCCGACAGTGTTCTGATTCCAAATAATGGAACTGAAAAAAAATGTTTTATAACTTCCGATGGATATATCCAAGCAATAACAGTTCTTGAACCTGTTGGTGCAGCTGCTCAATTTGTCGACTATTCTTTATTGGCTGTAGATTCAGCGTATGTTATTGTTACACATAAATCATTAATGACTGCAGCACAGGATTATAAAAATTATCGGAGTACAAATATGTTTGGTGGTTTTCATAATGTTGTTATCGCAGATATTGATCAATTGTATGATCAGTTTGCATATGGTATTGTCAAGAGTCCACTTTCAATTAAAGGATTCAGTAAGTTTCTGTTGAATAGTTATCCTTCTCCTCCCCAAAATTTATTCCTTATCGGAAAGTCATACCACATGGTGCTTTTGAGGACAGATCCAACCTATTACGCCACAGATCTGGTTCCTTCTTTCGGCAATCCATCGAGTGATAATTTGTTCACGGCCGGTTTGTCTGGAGGAGTTGTTGTTCCCGCAATACCAACCGGCCGCCTGGCTGCAAAAACACCAACCGATGTTGATGCATATTTAAATAAAGTGCAGCAATACGAAAACAGTATCACTAATCCTCCCGCAGAATGGAAGAAGAATGTGCTGCATTTTGGTGGTGGTACTTCTGCCTATGAACAAGTTGCTTTTGAATCGTTTTTAAACGGATTCAAAACTTCCATTGAAGATACTTTATACGGTGGCGATGTGAGCACCTTTTTAAAAACAAGTTCGTCACCTATTAGTATTAATACATCCGATACCTTGCAAGATTTTATGGATAACGGCGTTTCGTTAATGACGTTTTTTGGTCATGCTTCCGGAAGTGGTTTCGATTTAAGTATTGACGATATTACTTCTTACAATCCCTTGCCAGGTCATTATCCTTTTATGCTTGCCAATGGTTGTTATTCCGGTGACATTCACTCTACTGAATTAACAACATCTGAAAATTATGTGATTAATCCGAATAAAGGAATGATTGGCTACCTGGCTTCAGTAGGACTTGGAGTGCCCTATACTTTAAATATGTTTTCCTCTGTTTTTTATAAACAAATTGCTTTAACAAATTATGGGAATTCGGTTGGTAGCAGTATTAGGAATGTAATTGCTTATAATGAAGCAGCAGCTCTCTCTGATCCAATTTTGATGGCAACTTGTAACGAAATGACCTTGCATGCGGATCCAGCAATTGTTCTAAATGCCCAGAAAAAGTCGGATTACAAAATCACAAACAGTGATGTATTTTTTGATTTATCAAACCCTTCTCCCGATTCAATTGTTATTTATGTAGTGAGAACAAATTTAGGAAGGACTAGTAATGATAGTATTTTTACGCAGGCTTACCGTACATTTCCGGATGGCAGCAATCAAACATACTTATCATTTTCACTTGCTCCTAAATTTAAAGATACTGTTGCCATAAAAATTCCATGGGATTATTCAAAAGATATTGGTTTAAATAAAGTACGAATTACCTTGGATTATTTTAATCGTGTTGATGAATTAAGTGAAACGAATAACGCAACAAGCGATATTACTTTTATGATCAGTGGTGGAGATATAGTTCCTGTTTATCCCTATGAGTTTGCAATAATTCCGAAAGATACAATTACACTTAAAGCATCCACAGCCGATCTTTTTGCACCCCTTCGCAATTATATTTTTCAAATTGATACGGCCGATACTTTTAATAGTCCATTCCTGCAAAGCTCCCCTTTGATAAGCTCAATTGGTGGCGTGATTACTTGGAAACCATCCTTAAATTTTGATCCAACTATTGTTTACTATTGGCGTGTTAGCCCCGATTCAACAAGTGTATTCAGTGGTTATAATTGGAGAGAAAGTTCTTTTCAATTTATACCAAATAAAAGAGGATGGGAACAAGCGCATTTTTTTCAGTTTAAAAATAATGGATATCAATATGTTAATTTCAATCGCCCCCTCAGAAAATTTGATTTTGTAAACGACATAAAAAGTTTGCAATGTAATAATGGAATATCTTCTTACATCAATTGGATGAATGTTAATTATAAACTAAATGGGAGCTTGCAATATGTTTCTAGTTGGGCAATTCCCGGATTTACAATTGCCGTTTTTGATCCTATAAGCAATATTAGTGTTAAATCAATTTCAATTGGTGGAGGATTGTCTCAATTTGGAAGCTCTACCTACGCGCCAATTGGTACTCCCGAAAATGCTTGCGATTTTTCTGATACGGACTCCATGAATAGAGCAAAAATTACAAATTTTATTATGAATGAAATTCCTAACGGATATCCTGTGTTAGCATATTCCCAAGATTTCCATTCTATTCCATCCTATGAAGAAAGTTTATTTCTCGCTTTTGAAACATTAGGAAGCTCCCAGATTAGATCTGTGCCATCACAACGATCCTATATTTTGTTTGGTACAAAAGGCGATCCTATCGGCTCGGCTGCCGAAGTAATTGCCGACTCTATAGACTCGTTTATTCAGCTCGATACTGCTTTGGTGAGTAATTGGAACAAAGGATCGATTTCTTCTCCTATTATCGGTCCGGCATTAAGCTGGGATTCCTTATCATGGAAACAACACCACATGGATGGCTTATCTTCTTACGACAGCGTTTTTGTTCAGTTGATCGGAATCATGCCGGATGGTTCTGAAGATACGCTTGCAAATTTTTCATCTGCGCAATTGGATATTGGAAATTTAGCTAGCTACGTTTCTGCTTCCACTTATCCGAATATCCGTTTGGTTGCCTATATGAAAGATGACACGTTAAATTCTCCACCACAATTGGAGCGTTGGCAAGTTATTTATACGCCTGTTCCTGAAGCAGCCATTAATCCTATCCTTGGTTATTATGCAAAAGATTCTGTTGCGGAAGGCGATAATATTATTGTTCACCTGCCAATTCAAAATATCAGTGAATATACCTTCAATGATAGTCTTTTGCTTACCTATTGGATTGAAGATGCCAATCGAATCAATCATCCATTGCCTTCTAAATTAAAGAAGAATTTATTTTCACCAGAAGAAATAATTGTTGATACTATAAATTTAAATACAAATGCATTTCCCGGATCCAATACTTTATGGGTGGAAGTAAATCCAATTCACCCTATTGATACATTAGATCTTCCAAAAACACAACTGGAACAATATCACTTCAATAACATTGTGCGTATCCCTTTTCATGTTTCTGTTGATAAGATCAATCCGCTTTTGGATGTTACATTTGATGGGGTTCATATTTTAAATAGTGATATCATTTCTTCTAAACCCACTATTTTAATTCAACTAAAAGATGAAAATCAATTTTTAGCCCTGAATGATACCGCAGATTTTAAAGTGTTTATTAAGTCTCCTAATTTATCGAATCCACAACGAATTTATTTCGGCCCATTGATGTCTTTTGTTCCTGCTGTTTTGCCCAATAATAGTTGTAAAATAAATCTTACTCCCGTCCTATTCGAAGATGGTAAATACCAATTGATTGTTCAGGCCAAAGATAAATCTGACAATCAATCGGGATCCATTGATTATAAAATTAATTTCGAAGTAATTAACAAATCTACGATTACGGAAGTAATGAATTATCCAAATCCATTTTCTACTGCAACTCATTTTGTTTTTACGCTTACGGGTTCAGAAGTGCCTACCTATTTTAAAATTCAGATTTTAACAATTACAGGTAAGGTGATCAGGGAAATAACAAACGATGAATTAGGTGCACTTCATATTGGAAGAAATATTACTGAATATGCTTGGGATGGTAAAGATGAATTTGGAGATCAGCTCGCAAATGGAGTTTATCTGTATCGTGTTGTTTCTTCATTACGCGGTGAGGATATCGAAAAACGTGAAAGTGGGGCTGATCAGTTTTTCAAAAAAGGATTTGGTAAAATGTTCTTAATGCGTTAATGAATCCGTGTTGAATTCGATTGAATATATATAATAGCGCTCATCATCACTTCCCCAGATAACTCTTTTGTTTTCAAATAATAATTTAGAATGAAATGCCTGATTGGTTGCTCTTAGTAATTTTTCATTGAATATTAAAATACTTTTCTGCGGATACTTATTTTTTATTTTAGTAATTACTTCTTCCTCCGTCAATGCGTCTCCATATTTGTAATAGGTGGAGTCTAGTTTATAATACGTACCGAATTCGTTTCTATCGATTAGCCAAAATTTGTTTTTTGGCAAATAAGGTGCAAGTGCTGTCGCCCGCCAAGATCGGTAGCAGGCAATTTCGGCATTGTCAAAATGATTGTCTTGAATAAAACGTGCCGCCTCTTCTGCTCCCGAATAACTAAATCGGTATTCTTTAAGGATGCTTTTGAAGCCGAAAATAATATTTACGGCAAGGCAGACGGTGAGAAAAAAATTAAATGAAAGTTCTAAATTAGTTAGCTTTATTCTAGGAAAATAGTTTGAAAATAAATAAACTTCACTTTTCTTATAATAGGTAGAAATCCATATTGAAAAGAGTATAAAAATTAATAAAAGTCCCTCGTGACGCCATGATCCTGATAATTTTGTTGTAAACAAATAAAATAACCAGCCACTTGAAATGATCATAAACAGAAAAATAGATTTTTTCTGTGTCAATGTTATTAAGAAAACAATAAAAAATAAAGTAAAAAATAATGCCACTTTTATTTCTTCGTATTGCGAAGAAACGGGAAGAAATGCATTCTGTATGCCCGTGACGATTACCCAAAAATCATTGAAATTAAACGCGGGAATCAATGTAGACTTTATAGTTACATTTCTTGAAACCTCAAATAATGAAGGCCATAACTGAAAAATAAAAGAACACATTCCTGCAATCATAATAAAAATAGCATTTTTAACTAGCAGCAATTTCTTTTCCTTATAAGCTTCTATAATATAAATAAGTAACAAGCCACTTGCTGCACCAAAACTATGTGTATTGGTATTATAAAGTGCAACTATTAGTAAAGCATATCTCACAGGATTGCTAAACCTGCTTTCGTATGTTGCCCCGATAATAAAAAGAAGTAAGATCGTTAGGCTATAATTACGTGCAGGTACCATGTATTCGAAAAGCATGTAATAGGAGAATAAAAATATAATTTTTAAACTAGGAGTGATATTTCCTCTTGATAATAAAATTGCAGCAGCAGCAATGCCAATTATCCAGTGAAGAATCAACATTGTTATATATGGAAATCCAGCTTTGGCAAACGGCAATAAAATGAAATACCATAATCCAGGATGCCCCATTGCACTCAATTCGTAATAGATAGAACAAATATCCAGGTCTCTTACAATGAGCCAAACTTGTGCTTCATCACGATTGGGTTCGTGATTCAATAGGGCAAAAAATGTAATTACTGCGTATATTAGCCAGCTGAATAAATAGAAAGTATTTTCTTTTGTTCGTAATTCTTTACCTTGCTTTGCCAAATTGTGTGAACGTGTATTGTTAAATTTATTAAATGTAAAAAAATATATGCAAGTAGTTGCTGTTTTTGTTTTGAATAAAAAAAAAATACATATTATTATTGTCATGCTTTTCATCGTTATTCTTTCTAACATCTCCTTTGGGCAGTCCTCTTTTAAAACACTTTCTTCTCCCGAAAAAAAATGGGTATTGCTTCATCCTTTTAAAGCGAAGAAAGCACAAAAAATTACCTTTGATGTTCAACTAATTGTTGATTCAATTAGACGCTCCGAAATTATCGGAAAAGATAATAATGGTGGAGCATTGGATGCCTTTAAGCATAGTTTTTGGATGGCTTCTCTCGCAATAAAAATTGGTAAAAAGCAGGCCTTGAAACTTGGAATTGCCCATGAAAAAGCAAATTATTTGGAGTTTAAAAAAAAGCAGATGGAAGATGCTGTATTGCCCGATTCGCTCAGCTCAATAATGGATTTGAAAAACAATGAAACAGGCGTTTCCTTAGTAAATAAAAACGAACCCATTTCTAAGGATCAACTTGTCAATAAAATTTTGGCGGCGCTCGCACATGGGAGATTGACCATTATTAAAAAAGATCAAAAAGGTAATTTTATCGATTGTAATGGTTCACTTATTTTAATGCAAGAATGGATGGGTAAATGGAATATACCTAAATGTTTAGCTCCATCTTTCTACCATTGATTTTATTATCTTTGTCAATAAAATTTTAATTGAAAAAATACCAACTATATCTTTTATCAATTCTAACAGGTTTACTGTTGGCGTTCTCTTGGTTTCCGAATGGCTGGATCGGATTGTTATTTATAGCTTTTCTTCCTTTGTTGTTTGTTGAACAAACCGTTTTTAGGAATCCTGAAAAATTTAAATCTCGTTTTGTTTTCTCCGCTGCATTCATTTCTTTTTTTACCTGGAATATTTTAACTACTTGGTGGTTGAAAAATGCTTCATGGGGAGGCGCTTTAATGGCCATCGTTTTAAATACATTGTTTATGGCTCTTGTTTTTTTATTTTTTCATAAAGTAAAAAAACGAATCGGTGAAAAATGGGGCCATCTTATTTTTATTTCTTTATGGATTGCATTTGAATTTCTATATCATGGTGATCAAATTACCTGGACCTGGCTTTCAATTGGTAATACTTTTGCTGATAGTACTAATCTTATACAATGGTATGAATACACAGGAATATTCGGTGGCAGCTTGTGGGTGCTTAGCGTAAATTGTTTGTTTTTTTCTCTTTTATTTGCGGATAAAAATAAAAATAAAGTAATTGGCCTCGCTGCCCTAATTGTTTTACCGATTCTATTTTCCTATTCCCTGTTATATCCGAAAGATCAATATAAAGTAGGTATTGGTCAGCAAAATGTTGTGATCGTTCAGCCCAACATCGATCCCTATAACGAGAAATTTACCGGCTCCTATGAACAGCAATTGCAAAAAATGCTGGACCTTGCTTCACAAAAAGTGGATTCCACTACCGACTACGTTATCTTGCCCGAAACCGCTTTGATTGAAGATATTTGGGAGCATGAATTGGAAAAATCAAATTCCTTAAACACCATCAAAAAATTTATTTCAAAGTATCCTAAATTGAAAGTAATTATTGGTGCGGCAACTGCTAAAGCATACACTCAAAGCGAAGAGATATCCTCAACTGCACGAAAATTTTCTCAGGGAGAGGGTTATTATGATGTTTTCAATACCGCTTTTCAATTGGATAATCGACAACAAATTCAAAAGTATCACAAGTCAAAATTAGTTCCTGGAGTAGAACAAATGCCGCTGCAGTTTATTTTCAAATATTTTGAAGCGTTTGCTTTAGAAATGGGCGGAACAACCGGCAGTCTTGGCTCTCAAACCTTTAGAACCGTTTTTAAATCGAATGATAATGCAACAATCGTTGCTCCTGTTATTTGTTACGAAAGTGTGTATGGAGAATTTGTTACGGACTTTATAAAAAAAGGAGCAACCTTTATCGCTATCATCACAAATGACGGCTGGTGGGGAAATACTCCAGGTCATATTCAACATTTAAAATTGGGTCGACTTCGAGCTATCGAAAACCGCAGGTGGATCGCCCGCTCTGCGAATACAGGCATCTCTTGTTTTATTGATCCTGCCGGTGAACTATTGCAAGCAACAGATTATTGGATACCTGCTGCCATTTCTGGTAGCATCACCTTAAAAAATGAACTTACTTTTTACACCCGATTTGGAGATTATATTGGTCGTATTGCAATGTATATAGCAGTTCTGCTGATTATTTATTCTTGGTTAATTCGCTTTCGAATTATTAAAAAATCGTAATTTCGTGCTTCCTCTTTACTGGAATTAATTTTTATTTAAATTGTATGATTATGGAAAAATTTGATGTTGTTATAATTGGCTCAGGACCCGGTGGATATGTTGCCGCAATTCGTTGTGCTCAGTTAGGGATGAAAACCGCAATTATTGAACGATATAAAACCCTTGGAGGTACATGCTTGAATGTTGGATGTATTCCTTCGAAAGCATTGTTGGATTCTTCTGAACATTTTCATAATGCTACACATACATTTGCTGAGCATGGTATTGATGTGAAAGATCTGAAAGTGAATCTCGCTCAAATGATCAAACGCAAAGGTGAGGTTGTTAAACAAACATGCGATGGCATTAATTTTTTAATGAAGAAGAATAAGATTACTGTTTTTACAGGTCACGGGTCTTTTATTAATAAAAATACAATTGAAATCGCTTCCGCTGATGGTCAAAAAATACAAATTGAAGCAGCCAAAACAATTATTGCTACCGGTTCAAAACCTTCTTCTTTAAAGGGAATTGAGATTGATAAAAAACGTATTATCACTTCAACCGAAGCGTTGGAAATGACAGAAGTGCCCAAGCACATGGTAATCATCGGAGGTGGTGTCATTGGCTTAGAATTAGGTTCTGTTTATGCCCGTTTAGGTGCTAAAATTTCTGTTGTTGAATTTACCGGTGGTATCATCAGTTCAATGGATAGCGCATTAGGAAAAGAACTTCAAAAGAGTTTGAAAAAAATTGGATTCGAATTTTATTTTAATCACAAGGTTACCGGTGTTGTTGCGAAAGGAAATGAAGTGATCGTTGCAGCGGATAATGCCAATGGTGAAAAAGTAGAATTAATTGGCGACTATTGCCTTCTTTCTGTTGGCCGAAAACCATATACCGATAATCTTGGTTTAGATAAAGCGGGCGTTAAAATGGATGAAAGAGGAAGAATAGAAACGGATGCACAGCTGCAAACAAATGTAGCTGGAATTTATGCAATCGGTGATGTAGTGAAAGGTGCTATGTTAGCACATAAAGCGGAAGAAGAAGGAACCTTTGTTGCTGAAATTATCGCAGGACAAAAACCGCATATCAATTATAATTTAATTCCAGGTGTTGTTTATACTTGGCCCGAAGTTGCTGCTGTTGGTTTCACAGAAGAGCAATTGAAGGAACAAGGAAAAAAATACAAAGTAGGTAGTTTTCCTTTTAAAGCAAGTGGTCGCGCTCGCGCTTCTATGGATACCGATGGTTTTGTAAAAGTATTGGCGGATGAAGCAACAGATGAAATTTTAGGCGTGCACATGATCGGTCCACGCGTTGCTGATATGATCGCTGAAGCTGTTGTTGCTATGGAATTTCGTGCCAGTGCAGAAGATATTTCTCGTATGAGTCACGCGCATCCTACTTACACCGAATCTATGAAAGAAGCGTGTTTGGATGCCACTGCTAAACGTGCTTTGCATATTTAATTTTTTTAATAATGAAAACAGGAATACTCTTAATAAATTTAGGCACACCCAATAGTCCAAAGACATCTGATGTCAGAACGTATTTAACACAATTTCTCAACGACCCACGTGTGATTGATATCAATCCTATTGGGCGCTTTATTTTGGTGAATGGAATCATTGTTCCCTTTCGCGCTTCTAAATCTGCCAAATTATATAAGCATATCTGGACAAAAGAAGGTTCCCCTCTTTTGATAAACAGCTTAAAGATGAAAGACCTTTTGCAAAAAGAATTGGGTGAAAATTTTGTGGTTGAATTAGGCATGCGCTACCAAAATCCAAGTTTGGAACTGGCTTTGAATGCGCTGAAAGCAGCACAAGTGGAAAAAATTATTATGATTCCTCTTTATCCCCAATATGCTTCATCCAGCACCGGATCTTCTGTCGCAGAAGCCAATCGATTGATGCAAAAGTGGGAAGTAACTCCTTCTGTTGAAGTAATCTCTAAGTTTTACGATAACCCCGATTTTATCGATGCCTGCGTAGACCGTGCCCAAAAATATGATTTAAGTACCTATGATTATTTTGTTTTCAGTTACCACGGATTACCCGAACGGCATATCATGAAAGGATCCGCTCATTATGGCGCCAATTCATGTAAGTTGGGGGCTTGCTGCGATACCATAACTGAAAAAAATCAATATTGTTATCGAGCAAATTGTTTTGAAACTACGCGTCAATTAGTAAAACGATTGAATATTCCTGAGGGTAAATTCGAAACCACTTTTCAATCTCGTTTAGATAATAAATGGATAAAACCATATAGCGATAAAGTAGTTGAAGCAAAAGCAAAAGAAGGGATGAAAAATATTTTGGTTTTTTCTCCTGCATTTGTTGCAGATTGTTTGGAAACCATCTATGAAATTGGTGCCGAATACGATGAGATTTTTAAACACCATGGTGGCGAAAAAGTAACCTTGGTTGAAAGTTTAAATGACTCTCCCTTATGGATAAAAACACTTAAGAATATGGTTTTAAAAGCTAACCATTAGATTATAAAATGCCTCACAATTTTGTGAGGCATTTTTTATAAAACAAAATCTAATTTTTATTTTATATTTTTTAATGATTCAATTCATTTCGCCTGAAAATTATTTTTTATAATTTGCTTTTTTATTAATGATTTAAATAAAATAAATACTAGAATGGATCAAAAAATTGTACTTCATCTCAGACGTATTGTAAATTTGTATGAAAATACGAACCATTGAATTGAAATACTTTTTTATTATTTTTTAAAATGTACATTTAAACAATCCTTTTAAAATACACCTAAAATTGAAAACAAAAAGCTCTATTTTGCCAAAGTTTAAAGGACTTTCAATGTTTCTAATTGCTCTCTTTTTTTATGGATTTATCCCAACAGAAAAAACAGAATCTTGGCAATTAAAGAAATTCGAAAACGGGATTTCTATTTATACACGCACTCCTGAAAATTCAAAATACAAAGAATTAAAAGCGGTCTATCAAATCAAAACATCTTTATCAAGTATTATCGCTGTTTTAAATGATTTTGAATCTTTTCCAAAATGGGTTTACCGTTGTGAAAAATCTGTCGCTCTGAAAAAAGATTCCGACAACCACATGATTCGTTACCAAACGGTTGCTGCTCCTTGGCCCGTTGATAATCGCGATATGATTCTTGAAGTAAATTCCTTTCAAGACAAAAAAACAAAAATCGTATATCAAAAAGTTAATTCATTACCTGATTATGCTCCTTTGGTAAAAGGACATGTGCGGGTTCGTGAATTTAGAGCTTTATGGACGCTTATTCCAATGAAAAATGGTGTTGTGGAAGTGAATTATGAATTGTTGGTAAATCCTGGTGGAAATATACCTGCCTGGCTTGTAAATCTTGCTGTTATTGATGGCCCTTTTGATACTTCTGTAAATATGAGAGAATTGATTCTGAAAGAGAAATATCAAAAAACAACCTATTCATTTATCAATCCTGAATAGTATTTCCATTTTTGTTAATATTCATTATTTTTACCTAAGAAATAGTATAGTCAAATATAATTTATGACCGAGCACCCAGCAAATATTAAATCAGAAAAATTGATTGATGTAGAAAAAGCGATTGCTGGTAAAAACCCAAAGCTTTTAAAATTTCTACCAGCCTTTTTATTGAAATATATCATCCGTACTGTTCATCAAGAGGAGTTAAATGAAGCTGTTGAACGTAACAAAAATCGATTCGGACACGATTTTGTGGATGCTGCAATGGAGGAGTTTAAAGTTACTATTGTAATTAAAGGGGATGAAAATATCCCCAAGAGTGGTGGGGTTATCATGACTGCCAACCATCCATTAGGTGGATTAGATGGAATCGCTTTTATGGATGTTGTTGGTGAATATCGCAAAGACATAAAGTTTTTTGTGAATGACCTGTTAATGGCATTCAAAAATTTATCACCTATTTTAATTCCTGTAAATAAACATGGAAGAAATTCAACAGAATATTCCAAAAAATTTGAAGAGATCTATGCTTCCGATAATTGTTTATTATTATTCCCTGCCGGACTTGTTTCCCGAAAACAAAAGGGAGGGAAAATTGAAGACTTGATTTGGAAAAAAAGTTTTATTTCTAAGGCTATTCAGTATAAAAAAAATGTTGTTCCTGTTCATATTGATGGAACCAACTCTGCTTTTTTTTACAATTTAGCCTATTGGAGAAAAAGGATTGGTATTAAAGCAAATATCGAAATGTTTTATTTGGTGGATGAAATGTATAAACAAAGGGGTAAAACGCTTACCTTTACTTTCGGTGAAGCTATTTCGTGGGAAATATTTACCAAAGATAAACCGGTTGAATATTGGTCGGAAAGAGTTAAACAACATGTGTATGCTTTAAAAACGGGTGACACTTCAAAAATGCTACCCACAGTTAAAAACGATCTCGCTTCAAATAAATAATATGAATCCAATTATAGAACCGATTGCAAAAAGTATTCTTGTAGCCGAACTATCTGCTAATAAATTTGTTCGCGAAACCAATAATGGTGATAATCATATATATATTATTACGCATCACGATTCCCCTAATGTAATGAAGGAAATTGCGCGCTTGCGTGAGCATACGTTCCGCGTTGCTGGTGGTGGTACAGGTCACGAAATTGATATGGACGAGTTTGATACTGCTGATGCTCCTTACAAGCAATTGATTGTATGGAATCCCGAAGATCAAGAAATTGTTGGTGGATATCGTTATATAAAGTTGAAAGATGCTCCTGTTATTAACGGTGTTGTTCATGTTGCTACGACAGAACTTTTTAATTTTTCGGATGCCTTTGTTGAAAAATATGTTCCTGAAACCATCGAATTGGGAAGGTCATTTGTTCAACCCAAATATCAACCTTCCTTTGATAACCGCAAAGGCTTATTCTCCCTTGATAATCTTTGGGATGGTCTTGGTGCTATTGTTGTTGATAATCCGGATGTCAAGCACTTTTATGGGAAAGTAACCATGTATACCGATTTTAATATTCATGCACGTGATTGTATTCTTTCATTTATGAATTATTTTTTTCCTGATAATGAAAAATTAGTATACCCGATTGAACCCTTGAAATTAAAAACGGATACAACAGAATTTTGTAAGTCTATTGATGGATTATCATACAAGGAAGCGCACAGGATGCTAGGTCAACATGTTCGCGATAAAGGAGAACATATTCCTCCGCTTGTAAATGCATATATGAATCTTTCTGCAACCATGAAAATGTTCGGAACAGCACTAAATTCTCATTTTGGTGAAGTTGAAGAAACAGGCATCCTCGTTACAATAGCAGATATATATGAAACAAAAAAGGAACGTCATATAAACACCTATAAAAAATAATAAATCGTGTTTTTAAACATTCTTAATAAGTAAAAAATTTTAAATCATTGATGGAAATAAAATCTGCGAAGTTTGTTATAAGTAATACCGATGTTTCTAAATGCCCTCTGCCTGTTAAACCAGAATATGCTTTTATCGGTAGGTCCAATGTTGGGAAGTCCTCCTTGATTAATATGTTGGTGGAAAGAAAAGATATGGCTAAAACTTCCGGAAAACCCGGGAAAACACAGCTCATTAATCACTTTGGAATTAACGACACCTGGTATCTTGTAGATTTACCCGGCTATGGTTACGCAAAAGTTTCAAAAGATAGACGTGATATTTTTCAAGCCTATATCTCTGAATATATTCTGGAAAGAAAAAATTTATTATGCCTCATGGTTTTACTTGATTCTCGTTTAGAGCCTCAAAAAATTGATCTTGAATTTATGGATTGGTGCGGTGAAAATGGGGTCCCTTTTATTATGGTGTTCACAAAAATAGATAAGCTTTCTAAAAAACAATTTTCAGATAATATGCAACACTATAAAGATGAAATGGGAAAACATTGGGATGCTTTACCTGAATGTTTTTATACCTCTGCAGAAAAAAAAGAAGGCAGAAAAGAGTTGCTCGATTTTATTGAAAAGACAAACAAACTATTTAAATAAAAAATCCCCTGATAATCATCAGGGGATTTTTTTTATGTTATCGCTTCTTCTTTTAGTTGCGAAGTAGATTAATAAATCCTTTCGTGCTGTAATCTTTGTTAGTAACAGATACCGCTTTCAGGATATAAAAATAAGTTCCATCACTCAACTCAACACCTGCAGTTGAACGACCATCCCATTTGATGCTTCCAGACTCTGACTCAAATACTTTGATGCCCCAGCGCGTAAAAATTTCAATCTTAAATTCTTTCAATCCAGAATTGTCTATGTAAAATTGGTCATTTATTCCATCACCATCTGGTGTAAATACGTTTGGTATGTTAATGAATTCAAAAACATCCACTTCTATTGTGTAACATACAGAATCAACACATCCTGCAGCGTTTCCTGCTGTCAAACAAACTGTTTGAATTCCGTTTGATGTGAAAATATGTGATGGATTTTGTGATGCAGAAGAACTTCCGTCACCAAAATCCCATAGCCATGTTGTAGCTCCTCCTGAACTCAAATCCGTAAAGTTATATGTAAATCCTGCTGACGTTGTATCGAATGCAGCTACTGGAACTGGTGATGCATTTACAAAACAGGAAACTGGATCTGAAAAACAACCAACTGAATTAGTGTCAATAACGATAATTGGTCCGCTGCTTACTCCCCAATCAACTGTGATGGTGTTAGTCCCATTGCCTGAGGTGATTGAAGTTCCTGCCGGACTTGACCATACGTAATTTGCTCCTGCCGGTGCTCCTGAAGCTGTAAAAATATTTCCTGTCGAATTCACACATACATCTGCACAAGCAAAAACAGGATCAGCCAATTTAGCACGTGATAAGATATAAGGGGATTCTGTAAATCCTGTCCATCCTAATTTTTTATTGTCGTTATATGTTGCTGCTGTTGCTGCAGTGATTGTTCCCATATTGTTCCACAAGGCTGCAGTTGGTGTGTTCCACTGAGCTAAGCCGTCCCAAGGTCCATCCGTTGCTTGATCATAAAATACATCGATGTCGGCTGCATCAGTTCCTGCACTTCTTGTGATCTGGTGATAAAACTTGTTGGTGACTTTACACATTGATGTGTCTAATTGTGAAACGTTAAAACCATCTATTGTTGCTGTGTTGTTTCCTAATCTTGCTGTAAATATGTTTGAAGCGGCTGATGCAGGTGTTAGTTTCACTTCACGGAAACGTAAGGTCCCGTTGCTGGATCCTGTTGGGAATGAATAAGCTGTTGCCGCGTTCGTTGCTCTAGAAAAAGTTCCTCCGAAAACGCTGCTCACAAATCCTTCTGCTCCGAATGTTGTTGAGTTGGTTACCGCTGTAACTGCAGGGTTGTCAACAAACATGGTATTTGTTTGTGTTTCTAATTCTCGATCGTTGATGGTTAAAATTCCAGTTGTGCCAACTCTCGCATTTACTAATTGCAAGGTTTTTTTACGGTTGCCTGTTCCAACACCCGCTCCACTCAATGTTAAATTGTTGAATGTTGTAACCGTTGAAATCGTACTTGTTATAAATTGTTGTAAATCGCCATTGAAATTTACAGTGCTGTTATTCGCTGTAAAAGTAGCATCGTTCGTCCAGTCTTGTTCTACTAAAATAGTACCGTCACCTTGTAACGTTGAACCATTTGTAAGAAAAACACTTCCTGGTGTGCCACTGTTAGCAATCGTCATCGTTCCGTTATTTTCAAAAACAGGGCTTGTACCGAATGCGCCATCATTTTGAAATCCACCATTTACTTGAACAACTGCCGCTGAGGCCGTGAAGATCTGAGCCCCATTATTAAAGAAAATAGTTTGGGCAGAAGCCAAAGAACTTATTCCGCCTGTCAATGCTAATATGGCAAATGATTGACGGAAAATATGTGTATTAGTTTTTTTCATAGTTACAGGTATAAGTACTCGCAAAACAAAAATAAGTGATTTTAACATAAAAAACCAAATTTTTGTGCATTTAATCTAGTTGATGTTTCATCTCTTAAGGTTGCTTCCTTGCTATTAATTCCAATTTTTCAGCAAAATGCTGTGCAAATCCCCTCAACTCTTTGGCTGTTTCTGTTTCTCCTGTTGCTCTGTCGAACGTGTCGGCCATTGATAACAAACATTGATGGTAAAATTGTTTCATTTCGTCAACCATCATATCTTTCGTCCATAAATCGATACGCAATGTGTTGTTTTCTTTTGCATCCCAAAGCGCAATCATTACAGCTTTACTGCTGCTCTTTTCTGCTCCTTCTGAAGCACTCCAGTCGATTTTCTCCGGTAAATTGTTCTCGTCAAGGGTAATTTTAAAGTTGATTTCTGTTTCTCTCATATTAGTAGTTAATTGTTTAATTGGAATGCTGTTCGTTCTAATTTGGTTATTCTTTTCTTATTGATTAGCTATTTTATTTTCCTGGTTTATACTTTGATTTTGCCAGTAATAACTGAGCATCTTCCTCTTTCATTAGGTCTTGTAAGGATACCTCAGGGTTGTTCTTCATAAATTGCCTCACCAATTGCCATCCTATCCAATGTCCAATTCTTGCTGGCGCCTCTTTGCTTAGCGCACTTGTAAAAGGTCCATCAGCAGTAAATTTTATGATCTCCGCCTGATCTGTTGTATAAAGTATTTTCTGAGCAGCGAAATAACTCCAAACGTTAAATTCATTCTGATGGCAATAGTCTAACTGAGCTGTTGAATATTGAATTTTTAAAGAATCAGTTGTTTCTGGTAAAAGTGCATCTGTTAAATACATGATTTTCCCCATATATACGATTTCACTTAAAAAATCCTGCTTGTTCATGGTGTTGGGAAATTCTGTTAACATCCACTGGCGAATAGCATCCGGTACCATATTCTCTTCATTCATAAACATCGATTTGTATTTGGGTATACCCAATCCGGAATAAAATTCACTGTTGCTTCCCAAATATGTTTCTATGCCGATTGCTAGTGTACTGTCTGCCATTACTACCGAATAATTGAATCCGGAAATCATTGTAATTGCCTGAGGAATCGCTCTGTTTGGAAAATGATAATTAAAACGTTGATAGCCTTTCAATAATTTCTCTTTGATCGCATCGGTGTTTGGGTATTTTTTTTGAGATTCTTCATAGGCCTTGTGCATATAATAATCCCGGATAAAACTCTTCATTCGAAAGGAATAAGAGGAATCTCTCAATCCGCCATTGTTCAATATCATTGAGATAAAGGTAATATAGAAATTCCCATATTTCGCCCTTAGTTGATTGCTAGCCGATTCAATCTTGTTTGTGTCCATCTTAAAGATGTCTTGCTCCAGCCTTAGGACTGTGATGTCCTGAATCGTGCTGTTTGATGTGTTCACATCTAAACGGTCGCTTCCACAACTTGCAAGTGTTAAAAACAAAATAACAGATAAATAGACACTTAAATGTTTCATATAAAAAATATACTTAATATTGTCTGAGATTAAAGTCCCGTAGATTTATAACCTCAAAAATATGAAAAATATGAAGAAAATCCTTACAATAACTGCACTTGCTTTTGCAGGGCAATTTACTTGGGCACAAGATGGCGCAAACGAATTGAAAAATTTCCGATTTGGACTAAAAGTTACACCCTCTGTGAATTGGTATACTCCTGAAGACAAACTCATGGATAGCAATGGACCTACAGTAAAATTTGGTGGTGGTTTAATTCTTGAATTTCGACTTGCTAAAGTTGCATCCCTACAAACAGGTTTCCAGATCGATTCGGAAGGTGGTAAAATAAAATATAAAAATGGTGGAGCTACGGCTAACACAAGTACCATGAGTTATTATTACAACATCGCTAATGATAAAATTATTTCATATAATCCTTCCAATAGTTATTCAACAGAAATTACACATTATCAATTAAATGAACGTCAGTTCAAAGCAACATATATTACAATTCCTCTGATGTTAAATTGAAAACCAAAGAAATTGGTTCATTTACTTATTTCGGTCAATTTGGATTTAATACTTCTTTTCGATGGAAAGCCTATGCAACTGATAATGTAACCGTTTTATCCCCATTAAGAATCGGAGAAACAGAAACATTGAAAAAAGTGGATATCACTGATGATATGAATTTTTTAAAAGCGTCCTTGGCATTTGGTTTTGGTGCTGAAATGAATCTTTCAGGAACAACTTCTTTATTGTTCGGCTTAAACTATGATTTAGGATTTACATATGCAGCAAAAAAGGAATCGGGCTATATCGAGAAACAAACATATACATATGGATCTAACCCTGAAAAAATGCCTCAAAGGTTAAAATCAAATGCCGTAATTTTAACAATTGGTGTTTTATTCTAACAAACAATAGTTAGTAACATTCATCCCGATCTCGTTTTTATGAGGTCGGGATTTTTATTTTTGGGTAATGAAAAAACAAGACGTTATTCAGCACATTGTTAATTGGTTGTCCAATTATTCCGAACAAAGTAATACCACTGGCTTCGTAATTGGCATTTCTGGTGGAATAGATTCTGCTCTCACTTCTACGCTATGTGCAAAAACAGGTAAGTCTGTTATTTGTTTGAACATGCCTATCCATCAGCACAAAGCCGAATACGATCGTGGACAGGAACATATTCTCTGGCTAAAGTCTAATTTCAAAAATGTTTCCTCACATGAAGTGGAACTTACAGAAACGTTTAAATCAATTAGCGCTGCATTCCCTTCTGATATTAATGACTGGCTCACAATGGCAAATACGCGCGCGCGATTACGTATGACCACCTTATATGCTTTTGCTTGTCACCATAAAATGTTGGTTGCAGGTACTGGAAATAAAGTGGAAGATTTTGGAATTGGCTTTTTTACAAAATATGGTGATGGGGGTGTTGATCTTAGCCCAATAGCTGATTTAATGAAATCTGATGTGTATGCGCTTGCCAAAGAAATTGGTGTCGTCAGTTCTATTTTAAACGCGGCTCCAACCGATGGCCTTTTTGCTGATAGTAGAAGTGATGAAGATCAGATTGGCGCAACATACGATGAATTGGAATGGGCTATGAAATTTATTGAACTTAATGGCGAACGGTTAACATTGAGCGAAAGACAAAAAATAGTGTTGGATATTTTTACCAAAATGAATAAGGCAAATCAGCACAAAATGAATCCGATTCCGGTTTGTATTATTCCGGAAAAACTAAAATAACAATTAACTCACTTCTTCTATGCAGAGAAGTGAAGAACTGAGGTCGACAACATTATGATAGACAAACTTTATTCTGTTTTTTTAAAACACCCTTCCGTTTGCACGGATACACGGGACATCAAACCCGGATCGATCTTCTTTGCTCTCAAAGGCGGAAATTTTAACGGAAATCTGTTTGCTGAAAAAGCAATTGAAATGGGTTGCGCCTATGCTGTAATTGACGAACAATTCCCCCTTGGAGATTTGAATGTAGAGAAAGACAATCTTAATCGTGAGTTGGAACAATTCCCCCTTGGAGATTTGAATGTAGAGAAAGACAATCTTAATCGTGAGTCGGAACAATTCTCCCTTGGAGATTTGAATGTAGAGAAAGACAATCTTAATCGTGAGTCGGAACAATTCCCCCTTGGAGATTTGAATGTAGAGAAAGACAATCTTAATCGTGAGTTGGAACAATTCTCCCTTGGAGATTT
>CANIFU010000025.1 GCA_947466965.1 Bacteroidota bacterium | reverse complement strand
GAGGTTTGTAAAGATGTAAATTTCTTATTAACTAAAGCTGTTGAAAGACGACTCATTGCGGATGTTCCTTTTGGAGCATTCCTTTCAGGTGGTATCGATTCAAGCGCTATTGTAGGATTGATGAGCAAAGTGTCAACAGAAAAGGTTAAAACATTTTCCGTGACATTTGATGAAAGTGAATTTTCTGAATCGAAATATGCACAACTCATCGCGAAGAAATTCAATACCGATCATCACGAATTAAAATTGAACCCGTCCGACTTTTTGAAAGAATTGCCCAACGCTATAAAAGCGATGGACCATCCCAGTGGTGACGGTCCCAATACATATATCGTTTCAAAAGCAACGAAAGAAGCGGGGATCACAATGGCCTTGTCCGGTTTAGGCGGTGATGAATTATTTGCCGGATACGATGTTTTTAAACGTTCATTGGAATTAAATAAAAAAGCCTGGTTGAACCTAGTTCCTCGATTTATGAGGAGTGCAGGAGGAAGCCTTTTGACAAAAGCAAAACCCGGTATCGCTTCAGAGAAAATTGCTGAACTATTAAAACAAGAATCTATAAATCTAAAATCCTTTTACCCTTTATCGCGACAAATACTGATGGATAAAGATCTTTCAGGAATAATCAATCACAAGGAATTGGCACACAACCGTGTTTCTGAAATTATTGATGTTGCGAATATTTCAGCTGTTAAATCGAAAATTTCACAAATTTCAATTGCAGAAATCTCTACCTATTTGCAAAATGTTTTGTTAGGTGATGCCGATCAGATGAGTATGGCTCTTGCCTTGGAGATCCGTGTTCCCTTTGTTGATTATACCTTGGTGGAATACGTCTTGGGTGTTCCCGATAAATATAAAAATCCTACTACACCAAAAAAATTATTGATCGATTCATTGGGTGATCTGCTGCCATCTGAAATTGTAAACAGACCCAAAATGGGTTTTACATTCCCCTGGAAAGATTGGATGAAGGGTGAATTAAAAGACTTTTGTTTTCAGAAAATGATTTCTTTGTCGAAACGTAACTTGTTTAATGAAAAAGGTGTAATGAAACTATGGACTGATTTCTTAACAGACAATCCTAAAGTTACCTGGTCGCGCATCTGGTATTTGGTTGTGTTAGAGAATTGGCTTCAGGAGAATAAAATTGAAGACTGATGGAGAAGAAGAAAATTATCATTTTTATTGATTGGTATCTTCCCGGATACAAGGCCGGTGGACCGATTCAGTCGGTCTCTAATCTGGTTGATCATTTGAAAGATGAATTTGATTTTTACATTGTTACTCGCGATACAGATTATTGTGAATCAATTCCCTATTCGGATATAATAAGTAATCAATGGAATGTAACCGAGAGTGGAGTGAACGTTTTTTATTTTTCACAAAATAATTTAAATCGTTCCAATATCAGAAAATTACTCCATCAGACACCATTTGATAGCGTATACCTGAATGGTATATTCTCTCTCTATTTTACACTTTTGCCTCTATACTATTTGCGTAAACATAAAAATAAAAAGGTGGTAATTGCTGCAAGAGGAATGCTTGCTGCAAGTGCATTGGGTGTTAAAAAGATGAAAAAACGTTTTTTTTTGGGTGCAGTGAAAACATTGAAACTATTTGATCAGGTTGTTTTCCATGCCTCTACAGAAAATGAAAAGCAGGATATTATTAAAGCATTAGGGAATTCAATGGTGATAAAAATAGCAGGGAATCTTCCACAACGAACTACAACACAAAAAAATACAGAAAAAATTAAAATAGCCGGCTCCTTAAAATTAGTTAATGTTGCCCGAATTGCTCCCGAAAAAAATCTCTTATTCGCCCTGCAAATATTAAAACAACTAAAACAGAATGTGTCATTCGATTTTTATGGACCTATATACAATGCCGAGTATTGGGAAGCATGTAAAGCGTTAATGAACGAGCTTCCTCCGAATATTTCGGTGAGCTATAAAGGTAGTTTGGAAAGCAATAAGGTATTGGCACACCTGGAAAAATACCACATGCTATTTATGCCTACCCGCGGAGAAAATTTTGGTCACATCATCCTGCAGTCACTTTCTGTTGGATGTCCGGTAATCATCAGTGATCAAACTCCTTGGAAGAATTTGAAGAAGGAAAATGTCGGTTGGGATCTTTCTTTACACGATCTTTCTGCATTCGCAAGTGCAATCGACAAAGCAGCAGTCATGGATCAACAAGAATATACCCATATGTCGAATGCAGCATACGACTGTGCTAAAAAGTATATGAATGATCCTGAAATTGTAAATCAAAACAGACATTTGTTTAATGTTTAATACATTTGTGATATGAATAGTACTAATTTATCAAAATTTAATAATACATTTTACAAGCCGGGTGGGAATATGCTGACTAGGTTTCTCTGGTATTTTACTAATGTTATTTGGTTCAATTCTGCTTTTCCTATTAGTTTTATAAAGGTTTTTTTGTTGCGTCTATATGGTGCAAAAATTGGTTCCGGTGTGGTGATCAAGCCAAGGGTTTCTATTAAATATCCCTGGAAATTAGCTATAGGAAATAATGTCTGGATAGGGGAGCAGGTCTGGATTGATAACTTGGCCCAAGTGACTATCGGTGATAATGTTTGTATCTCACAAGGTGCAATGTTGCTTTGTGGTAACCACGATTATAAAAAACAAACATTTGATTTAGTTCTTGGTGGAATTGTTTTAGAAGATGGCGTATGGATCGGTGCTAAAGCAATTGTTTGTCCAGGAATTACATGTCATTCCCATTCAGTATTAGCTGTAAATTCAGTTGCCACTTCAAATCTGGAATCCTATAAAATTTATCAGGGAAATCCTGCTGTAATTGTCAGAGACAGAATCATACAATAAATGCTTAAAGTTTCCATCATAACTGTTTGTTTTAATAGTTCAGAAACAATTGAACGAACGATCCAGTCTGTTCTTGCGCAGGACTATCCTAATATCGAATACATCGTTGTGGATGGAAGATCTTCAGATTCAACTCTGCAGATCGTTGATCGCTATCGCGTTTCTATTTCAAAAATAATTTCTGAAAAGGATGATGGGATCTATGATGCGATAAACAAAGGAATTGCTGCTGCAACAGGTGATATCATTGCGATAATTCATGGCGATGATTTTTATGCAGACGGGCAGGTGATTTCCTCAGTAGTAAATTGTTTTGATAAAAATAATATAGATACTGTTTATGGCGATCTTCAATATGTTGATAGGCAAGACACTTCGAACATAAAAAGAAACTGGATTTCAGGAAACTATAAAAAACAAAATTTTTTAAAAGGGTGGATGCCACCTCATCCTTCTTTTTTTGCAAAAAAAATTTGCTATGAAAAATTTGGTATGTTCAATACTACACTTCGTTCAGCCGCCGATTATGAACTGATGCTTCGTTTATTATATAAACACAATTGTTCTGTTGATTACATTCCAAGGGTATTGGTTAAAATGAGAGTCGGAGGAAAGAGTAATGTTTCCATCATGAACAGGATCAAAGCAAACCGTGAAGATAAAAAGTCCTGGGAACTAAATGGTTTACAAGCCGGAATGTTCACCTTTATCCGTAAGCCATTATCGAAATTAGGACAGTTCTTGAAAAAATAAAATCCCCTGTTTTTCTTTAGTAATATCAGTTTATGTTTTTGAAAAAAAAAATCCTCTGTTTAACAGAGGATTTTTAAATTAGAACTTAGCACGTATCTTACGTTTCTTGTATTTCTTTTTCTTGAAAATGCTGCCATACTTAGAACGGTAGAATGAACTCTTACCTCTGATGATATAGCTGTAATTAATTGAAGTAGTAAGGTAAGAATCGTTATGGGAAGGATCACCACGTTTTTTTCCAGCAATGTAATTGTCTCTGCCTGCAACATCCGGGTCGTTTCCTAATTCATCTCTTCTATTTGAAAGCGCTTGTGCCTCTGCACTTGTTAATGCAGACGGGTCAGCATAAACAGTACTTACATCATCTAAGTAATCTGTAAAGGTTGTTCTCCAGTCAAATTCCCAGCCGATACGGTGTTGTTTGTCAATTGTAAAATATAAACCAATTCCTAAAGGAACAGCTGCCCCAAATGTTGAATAATTTACTCCTTCCGTCTGAAGAGGCTGAAGTGCGGTCCACTCACCGTTATAATATGTTTTCGGATTGTGATAAAATGCTGCAACACCAACAAAAGCATACATTTTGAAATCATTTCGATATTGGTAAGTGCGACCTAAATCAGGAATATCCACAAAATAAAATTGACCAGTAAGTTCCAACTCAATGATGTCGTTTCTGAAAGATAAATTGCGACCAGCACGCGCGCGGTTTGAAGAAAGGTAATCAGCTCCGGAAATACGGTTCCAATTTAATCCTAACTTACCTGAGATGATTGGATTGAATTTGTAACGTGCAAATCCACCAACGGTAAACTGGGTTTTTGATAATTTAATATCAGAAATAAAATCTTTTCTTGTATCAGATTTTCCGCCAATCTCCCCCAAATAGTTGGACGCTCCAGCATGCACACCGAAATCCCAAAGATATTGGCTGTAACTTATTGAAGAGAGAAAACACATGATTGAAATGATAATTATTTTTCGCATACCACAAATATATAAAAATTATGAATAAAAAAATGGCAAATGATATTTATTTACCTTCGTAACTTCATTACAAAAATAAAAAACTAATTCACATGGACAATAAAATAATGCAACTTTTCAATATTAAATATCCTATTGTTCAGGCCGGTATGATATGGTGCAGTGGCTGGCAACTTGCCTCAGCAGTTAGCAATGCTGGTGGATTAGGCATTATTGGAAGCGGAAGTATGTACCCCGAAGTGTTACGTGAACACATTCAAAAGTGTAAAAAAGCAACAAATCTTCCTTTTGCTGTGAATATCCCTATGTTATACCCCGATATCGAAAAACACATGGATGTTATCATCTCGGAAGGGGTAAAGATCGTTTTTACTTCTGCCGGAAATCCGAAAACTTGGACGCAGACACTGAAAGAAAAGGGAATAATTGTTGTCCATGTGGTGTCGAATGCTAAATTTGCCAAAAAGGCAGAAGAAGCGGGCGTTGATGCGATTGTTGCAGAAGGTTTTGAAGCAGGCGGACATAACGGAAGGGAAGAAACAACAACTCTTTGTCTTATTCCGATTATTAAACAAACAGTCGCCATCCCCGTTATAGCTGCCGGTGGAATAGCTACAGGAAGAGCAATGCTAGCAACAATGGCGCTGGGTGCTGATGGTGTTCAAATCGGTAGTCGCTTTGTGGCTTCGGCAGAGTCTTCTGCCGACATTCACTTTAAGAACAGTGTCATTCATTCCAATGAAGGGGATACCAAATTGATGATGAAACACCTTACTCCTGTCCGATTGTTGAAAAATCCGTTTTTTGATTTGGTTCAGGAAGCGGAAAACAGATGTGCTTCTTTAGAAGAATTAACACAATTGCTTGGTCGGGGACGCGCAAAAAAAGGTATGTTTGAAGGTGATTTGGAAAATGGTGAATTGGAAATCGGACAAGTTGCCGCCATTATTAAAGAAATAAAACCTGCTCATGAAATTGTTGCTGAAATAATTGCTGAATACAATAACGCTAAATCTGAATTATTAAAAGGATTTTAGTAGCTAAATTTAATTTATTGAATCTAAAAAGTACTTATGATAAAATACGAAAAATTCGAACTTGAAAACGGTTTAAAAGTTATTGTTCATCAGGATAAATCCACTCCGATTGCCTGTATCAATATTCTTTATGATGTTGGTTCACGGGATGAACATCCCGATCAAACAGGCTTCGCTCATTTATTTGAACACCTTATGTTTGGTGGATCTGTAAATATTCCCAATTATGACGAACCTTTGCAACGTGTTGGCGGAGAAAATAATGCCTTCACCACAAATGATATAACAAACTACTATCTGACGCTGCCTTCCGAAAATTTGGAAACGGGTTTTTGGTTGGAAAGTGATCGAATGCTTAGTTTGGCGTTCTCTGATAAAAGCTTAGAAGTGCAGCGCAGCGTGGTGATCGAAGAGTTTAAACAACGCTACTTAAATCAGCCTTATGGCGATGTTTGGTTGCTGATGCGCCCGTTGATCTATAAGGTGCATCCATATCAATGGGATACGATCGGAAAAGAAATTTCCCACATAGAAAATGCACAAATGCAGGATGTGAAAAATTTCTTCAAAAAATTCTATTGTCCGAATAATGCCATTATGGTTGTTGCCGGAAATGTGGAATTCGAAGATGTGAAAGCGCTCTCCGTTAAGTGGTTTGCCCCAATTCCAAAAGGGCCAGAAAACAAACGGAACCTTCCGGCTGAGCCTCCTCAAAAGATAGCTCAAAGTTTAATTGTTGAACGCGATGTTCCTGCTGCCGCTATTTATAAAGCATATCATATGTGTTCCCGTTATGATAAGGAATATTATGCAACCGATCTGATCTCGGATATTCTTTCCAGAGGTAATTCGTCCCGTTTACACAACTCACTAATCAAAGAAAAAAAAATGTTCAGTGATCTGCATGCTTATGTTATGGGCGATTTTGATAAAGGACTTTTTATTGTTTCCGGTAAACTTTCTTCTGGTGTTACGATGGAAGATGCGGATAAAGCGATCATTGAAGAATTGAATAAAATGAAAATGCAATTGGTAACAGTTGAAGAATTACAAAAGGTGAAAAACAAAATGGAATCGTCTCACGTTTTTGGTGAAATTGAAGTGTTGAATAAAGCAACTAATTTGGCTGTTTCTGAACTATTAGGAGATGCTAATATGGTAAATTTAGAAGTCGATAAATATTTGTCTGTAACTGCCGAACAAATCAGAGAGCAGGCCAATACCATTTTCAGAATCGAAAATTGCTCGACATTGTATTATAATATGAAAAAATAAATAACTTCTTCTTACGTCATTTCTTCTCAAAGAATGACAGAAAAAAAACAATCTTATGCAAACAATTAATAGAACAATTTCTCCCGCATTTAAAACAGTAGAAAAAATAGAAATGATTCATGCTACCGAAAAAAGGTTGCGAAACAACATTCCTGTTTATTCTATTAATGCCGGTACTCAGGAATTAATAAAAGTGGAATTTATTTTTTCTGCAGGAATGTTTCAGCAGATAAAACCATTACAGGCAGCTACCGTTAATGCAATGATTGAAGAAGGTACTTCTAAAATGAATGCAGCCCAAATTGCCGATGCCGTTGATTATTATGGTGCTTTTTTAGAGGTTGGTGTTTCACAAGATCAGGCCTCTGTTGTATTATATACACTAAATAAGCATTTAAAATCAACGTTGTCGGTTGTTGAAGATGTTATTAAAAATGCTGTTTTTCCAGAAGATGAATTAGGAACCCATCTGACAAATAAAAAACAAAAATTTCATGTGAATAACCAAAAGGTAGCTACACTTGCACGCAAGCGATTCACGGAATTGATTTTTGGTGAAAAACATCCCTATGGAATAAATGTTCAGGAAACTGACTTTGAAAAAATAAAACGAACCGACCTTGTTGATTTTTACCAATCATTTTACCGATCAGGGAATTGTAAAATTGTGTTGGCAGGAAAAATTGATGAAGATGTTTTTTCATTGCTGGATGAGCATTTTGGATCAAACGACTGGTCATCAGAAAACACTTTGAAACCTAATCTGGTTGAAATCATTTCCTGCAAAGAAAGAGAGCAATTGATTTACAAAGAGGATGCATTACAATCTGCAATTCGAATCGGGAAAGTACTCTTCAATAAAACACATCCTGATTTCCAAGCCTTACAAATTTTAAATACAGTTTTTGGTGGTTATTTTGGTTCTCGCTTGATGTCAAATATCCGTGAAGATAAAGGTTACACATATGGTATTGGCTCAGGAATAGCGTCGTTGCAAAACTCCGGTTATTTCTTTATTTCTACCGAAGTGGGGGTTGACGTTTGTAAAAATGCCATTCATGAAATCTATTTTGAAATGGATCGTCTCCGCAATGAACTAATACCTGATGATGAATTGCAATTGGTGAAAAATTATTTGTTAGGAACATTCCTACGTTCTGTTGATGGTCCTTTTGCAATGGCCGACCGTTTTAAAGGTATACTCGAATATGATCTTTCGTATGATTATTTTGATAAATACATTGCTACTATTAAGGCTATTACTGCCTCTCAACTTCGTGATTTAGCATCCACTTATTTTGATAAAGACAGCATGATCGAATTGATTGTAGGTAAAAAATAATAGGCGAAGCTTTTATAATTGATTAAATTTGTAGTTATTATCTTTACAAATGATAAAGAAATTTCTCTTTCTTATTTTTTTCACAGCATTGTTTTCTTCCAAAACAAATGCATCTCATTTGATGGGTGGAGAAATTACCTGGGATTGTATTGGGGGAGGGCAGTATGTTTTTTCAATGAAATTGTACCGCGATTGCAATGGAATAGCTCCTTCTGCGATTGTTTCACTCTCCGTTTTTAATCATCCTACTATTTCCAGTATTCCTTTGAATCTTATATCCCAATCAGATATTTCTCCGGGATGCAATGCTGCTGGTCCCGGGATCTCCTGTTTTGGTGCCGAATCACAACCGGGTTGGCCCCTTAGTTCAAGTCCAGTTTATGGTGCTGTTCAGGAATCCGTTTTTCAATCGGCACCCACTGCTTTGCCAGGAATTCCCTCTGCTTTAGGATGGATTTTTACCTATGATGACTGCTGCAGAAATAGTTCTATCACAAATATACAAACCCCTGCCGCTTTCGGTTTTACATTGCGTGCTGTTATGTACGCTTATTCCGGACAAAATGCGAATCCTTGCTTTGATTCTTCACCTCGTTTTTTAGAAAGTCCAAGTACTGTTATCTGTGTGGGTTACCCTTATACATATAATCACAATGCATCCGATCCGGAGTTAGATTCCTTGTCCTATTCTTGGGCTGCACCTTTAGACGATTTTAATCCCGTTTTTAATCCACCAATCGATCCCATTTCATTGCCTTTTGCTCCCGGCTATTCCGCTAGCAGTCCCTTGCCTGGTAGTTTACAAAATCCTTTGAATGTTCCTGCTTCAATCAATCCTGCAACAGGTGAGATTTCTTTTACATCCTATACACAAGGGAATTTTATTACAGTAGTAAAGGTGGAGGCATGGAAATGTGGTCAATTGGTTGCCGAGATTTATCGTGAAATTCAAATTGTTCTTCTTCCTTGTGCAACCAATAATTCTCCTTTAGTTACATACACAACGTTTCAGGATACTGTGATTGCCGGAACAACAATTAATTTTTCGCTTTCGGCGAATGACACAGATCTTTTATCGGATGGGATAACTCCGCAAACTGTTACGATCTCGGCAACCGGTCCGCAATTCGGAACCGGATTTACTAGCAGCGTTACAGGTTGCTTAAATCCTCCCTGCGCTACACTTAGTCCTGCATCTCCCGTTTCCGGTTCGGTGAACGCTTCAACCACTTTTAACTGGCAGACAAGCTGTAATCATATTTCCAATAATTCGGCATGCAACACACAATCGAATACCTATACTTTTGTTTTTAAAAGTAAAGATGATTTTTGTCCCGCACCGGCCGAAAGAATTACCACAATTTCTATCACTGTTCTTGCTCTTCCTATAGTTGAGTCGCCTCAGCCTCGATGTGTGTCTGTGCTTCCAAACGGAGATATTACACTTACTTGGTCAACTCCGCTAGATACTGGAAGTACCTTCAATAGTTTTCACATATATTCTGCTGCATCTCCTGCAGGACCTTTTACAGTGTTGGATAGTATTTTTATATACGGACAAACATCTTACACGCATATCGGGGCAAATGGAAATGCCGCTCCCGTTTATTATTACATTCAGACACGGTCCGGTTGTGGCGGACAAATTTATATGCCTGCTATAGATACTGTTAATTCCATTTATTTAAATGTGACCAATCCTGCAAATGGAACTGCTGTTCTATCTTGGAACCCAATTGCTAGTCCGAACATTGCTTCATCTTCAGGTATATATTCAATTTATCAGGAATTTCCTTCCGGAATATGGACATTTATTGGTACTACTTCTGGGTTAAGTTTTATAGATACAATCATGGTTTGCAATCAAACAGTAAATTATCGTGTCGAAATTGCCGATACTTCCGGTTGTATCTCTGTTTCTTCAATCAATGGTGGCTTGTTTCAAAATATTATTGTTCCAGAAATTCCTCTGCTTGATTCACTGAGTGTGGATGACAGTAATAATGCGCTGATGAATTGGAATGTGAATCCTTCTGTGGATGTGGAAGCATATATCGTATATCGTTTCGATGGCACTGCTTGGATTGCAATCGATACAGTATACGGAATCAACTCTACCATTTATAATTACTTATTATCGGCAGCTGATCTTGCTTCTGAACAATATCGGTTAGCGGCATATGATACCTGCGGAAATATTAGTCCATTAGGTACTGTATTAAAAACAATTCACTTGACTGCTGTTGCAGATATCTGTAGTAGGAGTGTGAATTTAAACTGGACAGCTTATTCTTCAATCGGAACAGGATTAGCAGGCTATCGGATTTACAGATCAACAGTAGGAATAACAGGACCTTTTATACTTGAAGGTACAGTTGCTCCCGGAACACTCACATTTAATTCTTCAGGGTTGGCAGCAAGTACAATTTATTATTATAAGATCGAAGCGTTTGATTTATCCGGAACACGAACCGTATCCTCTAATCGCATCAATTTTTATTCGGCTATCCCAATTCCTCCTGCATTCTCATATCTCCTCAAAGTAAATGTGTTGGATCCTAATCGGGTTGATGTTTCCTGTCATGTCGATCTTGCTGCTTCTACTTTAAATTATAAGATTATGCGTTCCTTAGATAATGTTCCAGCAAATTTTGTTCAGGTTGGAATTGCTCCAGTAACGGCTTCTACTCCTGTTCTGTTTTCCGATTTTAATGTATTGACAGATAAATACAGTTATTATTATAAAATTATAAATGTGGATAGCTGCGGGTATGATGGCATAGAAACAAATGTTGGTAGAACCATCTTGCTGAAAGCAATAAGTAACAGTGTAGATATGCTCAATTATTTATCCTGGAATGATTATGAAGATTGGTTAGGGAATGTAATGTCGTATAATATATACCGAGGTATCGATGGAGTAATGGATCCCACGCCAATAGCAAATGTTCCCTTTAATGGTTCCGGATCAAATACTTATACCGATGATATTTCAATGCTGCTTCAGGGACAAGGTGTTTTCGATTATTATGTTGAAGCTATAGAAGGAATGGGAAATACATATGGATTTAGTGAAAACAGTATTTCAAATATCGCTGAAGCCTATCAGGATCCAATTGTATTTATTCCAAATGCCTTCAAACCCTCAGGATTCAATGGGGTGTTTCTTCCGGTCTCTTCCTATGTCAATTATACAGATTATCAATTTGAAGTATTCAACCGTTGGGGATTAAAAGTTTTTTCTACAACTGCTATTGATGAAGGTTGGGATGGAACAAACGGTGGAGTAAAGCAAGAACTCGGTGTTTATGTCTACCTCGTTCGGTTCCGAAATTCAAAAGGTGAATATCTTGAATTTAAAGGCGCTGTTACGTTGTTGAGATAAACATTTATTTTTCTTAATTTATCTGTGTTTATACAGAAAAAACAATCGGTACAGGGCCTAAAAAATTTCAATCAGCATTTTTGATTCACCTTGTTAAATAAACGTTTTTTTTATAATTTTATTTACAGATGAGCTCCTGATTTAAGGAGCTCTTTTAATGTTGTGTTGCGTTTGCAAACAAAAAAAGTGTATCTTTGCGAGAATTTTAACCATAGATTTTAAAATTCAAAACCCGTTCATATGCCAATAGATTCAAGCAAATTTGTAGGAGAAGGATTAACCTACGATGATGTACTTTTAGTACCTGCTTATTCAGAAGTACTTCCACGCGAAGTAAATACATCTTCTTATTTTACAAAAAAAATAAAACTAAACACTCCGATTGTTTCCGCTGCTATGGATACAGTTACTGAGTTTCAACTTGCTATTGCAATAGCCCAGGAAGGCGGAATAGGTGTATTGCACAAAAATATGAGTATCGAAGAACAAGCTGCTCAGGTTCGTAAAGTAAAACGTTCAGAAAGTGGTATGATCATGGATCCAGTAACATTGTTGGAAACGGCAACAGTGAAAGATGCCTTGACAATAATGAAAGAAAATAAGATCGGTGGAATTCCCGTAATCAATGATAAACGCTACCTGATAGGTATTGTTACAAACCGTGATTTGCGTTTCGAAAAAAATCACAAGCGTCCGGTAAAGGAAGTGATGACCAGTAAAAACATGGTAGTAGCCAAAGAAGGAACCGATCTTAAAAAAGCCGAACAAATCCTTCAGCACCATAAAATTGAAAAACTGCCTGTAGTTGATAAAGCTGGGAAGTTGATCGGATTAATTACCTACCGTGATATTATAAAAGTAAAAGTACATCCGAATGCGAATAAGGACGATCTGGGTCGTTTACGTGTTGCTGCAGCTGTTGGCGTTACCGCCGATGTTATTGAACGAGTGGAAGCTTTGGTAAGGTCAGGTGTAGATGCTGTTGTGTTGGATACTGCCCACGGTCATTCGAAAGGGGTGATCGAAGCATTAAAAAAAATTAAAAAGACCTATCCTAAATTACAAGTTGTGGTAGGAAATGTAGCAACTCAAGAAGCGGCACGAGCATTGGTTGCCGCAGGTGCAGATGCTATTAAAGTTGGTATTGGACCAGGTTCAATTTGTACTACACGTATTATCGCTGGAGTGGGCGTTCCTCAATTAACTGCTGTTCTGGAAGTAGCAAAAGCACTAAAAGGAAAAGGGGTTCCTTTGATAGCAGATGGCGGTATTCGTTTTACCGGAGATATCGTAAAAGCATTAGCTGCCGGTGCAAGTTCTGTAATGATGGGCTCTATGTTCGCTGGAGTGGAAGAATCCCCAGGGGAAACAATTATTTTTGAAGGACGTAAGTTTAAGTCTTATCGAGGAATGGGTTCTATTGAAGCCATGCAAAAGGGTTCTAAAGATCGTTATTTTCAGGATGCAGAAGATGATATAAAAAAACTAGTTCCCGAAGGAATCTCTGGTCGTGTTCCTGTGAAAGGTAGTTTGGCTGAAGTAGTTTACCAGTTCGTTGGTGGATTAAGAGCTGGAATGGGCTATTGCGGGGCTAAAACAATCACGGAATTGCAAAAGGCGAAATTTATACGAATCACCAATTCAGGTATTAGGGAAAGCCATCCTCATGGTGTTTCTATTACACGCGAAGCACCTAATTACAGTCGATAAAAAGCTATATTTTAGCTTAACAAAATTTAACAACAGTGCCAATCGTTTTTGGCACTGTTTTTATTTTGATACATCGCATAAATAACTACATTTGTTACCCAAATAAAAAAATCATTATCCTATGAACAGAAGTCTTTTAATCAAGTCATTGATTTTGCCTGTGGCACTTTTAACTTTTAATACTGCAAATGCTCAATCGAAAAAGCCTGTTGCATCTTTAGCTACAGTAAAAATAGATCCAGTACTCATGAATATTGGTACTACAAAAGTGACCGTTTCTGAATTTGAAAACGTGTATCATAAGAACAATACAAAAGAAGGAACAATGGATACGAAATCCTTGAACGATTATGTAGATTTGTTTGTAAATTTTAAACTAAAAGTGAAAGAAGCCGAAGAATTAGGCTTGGATACAGCCAAATCTTTCAAAGAAGAATTGGCTGGTTACCGAAAACAATTAGCTCAGCCTTATTTGACGGATAAGGATGTAAATGAAAAATTATTGAAAGAAACGTATAATCGTATGCAGGAAGATATTCACGCTTCTCATATTCTTATTAAAGTATCAGATATCGCTTTGCCTAAAGATACCTTAGAAGCTTACAATAAGATCTTGAAAATACGTGCCCGCATTTTAAAGGGGGAAGATTTTAATAAAGTAGCTTCAGAAAAAGGAATTTCAGATGATCCTTCGGCAAAAGATAATGGTGGTGATCTAGGTTTCTTTACTGCCTTACAAATGGTTTATCCTTTTGAATCGGCTGCTTACAGCACAAAAGTAGGTGATATCTCTATGCCTATTCGTACTCGTTACGGCTACCATATTATCAAAGTAATTGAAAGAAGAAAAGCGCAAGGAGAAGTGATGGTTGCTCACATAATGGTGAAGACAACTCCGAATATGACCAAAGAGGATTCATTGAATTCCTATACTAAAGTTACGGAGATCTTCAACAAATTAAAAACAGGTTCTAAATTCGAAGATCTTGCTCAGGAATTTTCTGATGATAAATCATCTGCAAAAAAAGGTGGGGAATTACCTTGGTTCGGAACAGGAAAAATGCCATTGGAATTTGAAAAGGTAGCATTCTCAATGACAAATAAAGGAGGCTTTAGTGAGCCAATGCGCACTAAGTACGGTTGGCATGTGATTAAATTGATCGACAAAAGAGGTTTGGCTTCCTTCGATGATATGAAAAATGAATTGAAAGCCAAAGTGACCAAGGATTCCCGCTCTCAGGCAGGACGCGCTTCTTTGATTGCAAAAGTAAAAGCAGAATACAAGTTTAAAGAAAATCCTAAATTGGTAGATGAATTCACTAAGCTGATGGATTCTTCATTATTTGAAGGGCGCTGGGATATCGCTAAAGCAAAAGCATTAAACAAACCAATGTTTAATTTCAATGAAAAAGTGTATTCGCAAGTTGATTTTGCTACCTATATTTCATCTCACCAAAGTAAACGACCTAAAACCGATGTTATAATTGTGTTGAATCAATTGTATAAACAATATGTTGAAGAAAGTGCTGTTGCATACGAAGAGGCACGTTTGGATCATAAATATCCTGAATTTAAAGCGTTAATGCAAGAATACAGAGATGGTATCTTATTGTTTGAATTAACAGATCAGAAAGTTTGGAGCAAAGCTGTTAAAGATTCTACAGGTTCTAAAGCTTTCTATGAAAAGAATAAAACAAATTACATGTGGGATGAGCGTGCTGATGCATCCGTTTATTCATGCGCGAATGATAAAGTGGCTGCTCAGGTTCGTAGTTTGATGAAAAAGAAAAAATCTGAAAAGGATATACTTGCTGCTGTAAATAAAGATTCACAGTTGAATTTACAAGTGGAAACACGTGTTTTCAATAAAGGTGAAAATGAATTTGTAGATAAAAATTGGAATCCGATTACTTCAGCTGATATGAAATCTGAGAAAGATAAAAAAACTGTTATTGTGGTAACATCTAAATTGTTGACGCCGGAGCCTAAATCATATTCTGATTCAAAAGGTATGGTTACTGCTGACTATCAGAATTATTTAGAAAAAGAATGGATTGCTTCTTTGAAAGCTAAATATTCTGTTACAATTGATAAGGCCGTTCTTTCTTCAATTAAGTAATATCTGTATTTCCAATAATATAAGTTTATGGTGTTAAAAACGCCATAAACTTTTTTAGTTTTTTACGGGATCTGTTTTTTCTAGAGATTCTTAATGAACGTTTGGAAATAAATTTTTAATACAAACAATGATTTGAAACATTACATCTTTTTTTTAATTAGTAATCTACTCCTTTTTTCATGCAATACGGCATCCGAAAAGGACATAAATAGCATTTCGATTGCAAGGGCAGATAATGAATATTTGTATCTGGATGATATTATTGATATTGTTCCGCAAGGTACGCCAAGCAAAGATAGTGCGGAATTAATTAAAAAGTATATTGATAACTGGGTGCGGGAATCATTGGTTAAACAGAAAGCGGAGAAGAATCTCACCGATGAACAAAAAAATGTTGACAAACAATTACGTGATTACCGAAATTCCCTCATAACATATGCCTATGAAAAAGAACTAGTAAAGCAAAAATTAGATACAGTTGTTTCCGATTTCGAAATAGAAGAATATTATAATAATAATAAGGCTGATTTTGAGTTAAAAGATAACATCATCAAAGTGGTGTATGTGAAAGTGGATAAAAAAGCACCGGGAATTGAAAAGCTTAAAAAATGGTATAAGTCAGATAATATGAAGGATCGGGAGCAATTAGCAAGCTACTGCCACCAATTTGCTACTAATTTTTATCTGGATGATTCATCTTGGTTATTGTTTGACGATTTATTGAAAGAAATTCCTATTCAAACCTATAATAAAGAGTTATTTTTGCAAAACAATCGTTGTGTTGAGGTTAGTGATTCGTTGAATGATTATTTTGTAAATATTAAAGGTTTTAAGATTAGAAACAGCCTTTCTCCTTTAGGATTTGAAAAAGAAAATATTAAAAATATCATTTTAAATAAACGTAAGCTGCAGCTTATTTCTAAAATGAAAGAGGATGTATACAATGATGCAGCAAACACTAAAAAAATAGAAATATATTCAGATGATAAACTTAAAAAATAAAATTTTTCTTGCCGGACTTTGTCTTTTGTGTTTAACAGCTGCAACTGCTCAGGAGATTGTTATTGATCGTATTGCTGCTGTTGTAGGTAATAACTATATTTTACAATCTGATTTAGAAACACAATACCAGCAAATGCTTTCAGCACAGGAACCTGTTTCTGAAAAAACACGTTGCAAAATAATGGAAGAATTATTGTACCAAAAATTATTGTTGGCACAAGCTCAAAAAGATAGTTTGGATGTAACAGAAGGACAACTGGAACAAGAACTTGATAGAAGGATGAAATATTATTTACAACAATTTGGTTCGGAAGAAAAATTTGTAGCCTTTTACGGAAAGTCTGTGGAGGATTATAAGTTGGAATTGAAAGATGATGTGCGAGACTTGTTGTTGGAGCAGCAAATGCAAGGTAAGATTACGGGAGATATTTCCGTTACTCCTAATGAAGTAAAAGAATACTTTAAAGCTATACCTGAAGATTCTATTCCATTTATAAATGCTGAAATAGAAGTAGGACAAATTGTAAAAAAGCCGGTTGTTTCTACTGCAGCGAAAAAAGAAGCGAAAGAGAAAATTGAAGGTATCCGTCAACGGATCATAAAAGGTGAAACAAACATTTCATCCATGGCTGCTTTGTATTCAATGGATCCTGGATCCGCTAATAAAGGTGGATTGTATGAACACATTCAACGCGGGCAGTTTGTTCCGGAATGGGATGCATGGGCATTTAAATTGAAGCCGATGGAAGTGAGTGAAGTATTTGAAACTGTATATGGATATTTTATTATTCAATTAATTGCCCGTAGAGGTGAAGAAGTAGATGCAAGAAGTTTATTGATTGCTCCTGCAGTTGATGCTCAGGATATGATAACAGCAAAATTATCCCTCGATACTATTTATACTCGATTGGTTGCCGATACGATTACTTTTTCGGATATGGCTGCAAGATATTCCGATGATGAAGATAGTAAAAACAGTGGAGGCTTGATAATTAATCCTTATTCAGGTTCTACACGTTTTCAAATGGATGAAATAGGACAACTGGATCAAAGTATCGCATTTGCGATCGATAAATTAAAAATCGGAGAATACACCAAACCAATGCCAATGACCACAAACGATGGTAAGCAAGCATATCGTATCTTGTATTTAAAAAAACGTACGTTGCCTCATCGTGCAAATCTTGTTGATGATTATCAAAGTATACAGGCTGCCACCCTTTCTAAAAAACAACAGGAAGCGACTAAAGTCTGGATAAAGAAAAAGTCAGCAGATACGTATGTTCATCTTTCGGATGATTATAAAGATTGTATATTCAATAACAAATGGATAAATTAATTAGCGTTTATAATTCTTTAAATTAGTAATACTTAGAAATATGTATCAATCAGACGTAGAAGCCGCAGATGCTTTTGTTTCAAAATACAAAGAGCTGAATGCTGAAATTAGTAAGGTGATCATTGGGCAGGATGAAGTGGTGAAAGATGTTTTGATCTCCATTTTCAGCAAAGGACATTGTTTACTTATTGGTGTTCCCGGATTGGCAAAAACGCTCTTGGTAAATACCATTGCAGATGTATTGGGTTTGACCTATAACCGTATTCAATTTACTCCGGATCTTATGCCATCCGATATTATCGGTTCAGAAATATTAGGAGATGACCGTCATTTTAAATTTATAAAAGGTCCATTGTTTGCGAATATTGTTTTAGCAGATGAAATTAACCGAACACCTCCTAAAACCCAAGCCGCATTGCTTGAAGCAATGCAGGAAAGAAGCATCACAACTGGAGGGAAGCGTTACGAATTAGGAAATCCTTTTTTTGTTTTAGCAACTCAGAATCCCATAGAACAGGAAGGTACTTATCCTTTGCCTGAAGCGCAATTAGATCGTTTTATGTTTAATGTGTGGTTAGATTATCCAAAATTGGAGGATGAATATTTAGTTGTTAAAAATACAACATCTAGTAGAAAGTTTGAACTTAAGAAGATTTTGTCGGCTGAAGAAATTCTTTATTTTCAAGAATTAGTCCGTAGAATTCCGATTGCAGATAATGTATTGGAATTTGCGGTTAAATTAGCATCAAAATCTCGCCCGAATACGGAGTACGCTGCAGAAATAGCAAATAACTATTTATCATGGGGTGCAGGACCCAGAGCTTCACAATTTTTGGTGATCGGAGCAAAATGTCATGCCTTGATAAAGGGAAAATATTCTCCTGATATTGAAGATGTAAAAGCTGTAGCAACAGCCATTTTACGTCATCGAATCGTACGCAATTATAAAGCGGAAGCGGAAGGTATTAGTGTAGAAAAAATTATTTCAGAGTTAATGAAATAATATTCCAACAAAAAATAAAAAAAGCCTTTCTTTAATTTTAAAGAAAGGCTTTTTTTAATACCACTTAAAATTATATTTTAATAAAATCCTCTTTTCTAGATGTCAGTTCGAATGTTCTGCAGTAATGCATCGATAATTCATGAAAATTCAATTGATTCTCAATACTATCTTTTCAGCCGAACAAGAGGCGCATCATGAGTAATTACTTTTTTTACTTATTTTAAATATGAAAAAATCCATACTATGTATTTAAAACAATGAGGAAATTGTTTTAAATATAAAATTAATAGAAGGTTGTATATTTAAGGATAGACAAGAAAAATGATTAGTTATAAATTGAAAGCACTTTTTTAATAGTGGTGTTCCTGCTTTTTATTCAATCAGTTTCGCTTCTGGATATTTTTCTTTCCAAGCCTTCAAAGCACCTTCAGTCCTAACAGTGATCGTTGTTCTGCTATCCAATTGCAACTTGTATTTCGGGCGAATATCAATGATTTCTTTTTTTATTTTGCTCATGGCTTTGTTTTTTTTTATTCTTGAATACTATTAATTCATAGTCAATTTCATTCTATTTATATAACACAAAATAGCTGCTAATTGTTTTAACATTAACATATTTTAACTTGTGTATGTTACTCTCCTTTCTTTATTATTTCATTTGGTGATCCACTTCAGGGTTTCTGAATACAAATTCATTGTTAATTAGATCCAGAATTATTTGAGAATCTTTTGCAACTTTTCCGGCCAAAATCTGTTTAGATAATTCATTTAAAACTCGTTTTTGCATCACACGTTTAACAGGTCTTGCGCCAAATTGCGGATCGAAACCCAGTTGAGCTAACCAATCTATGGCTTCATGCGTTGCAGTTAAATGTATATCATTTTCTTCTAGCATTTTTACGATGCCTCTAAATTGAATTTCTACAATTTGTTGCACATTTTCGCGGTTAAGTGTTGTAAACATGATCGTTTCATCTATCCTGTTTAAAAATTCTGGACGAACAGATTTTTTTAATAATTCAAAAACTTCTACTTTAGTTTTCGCAATAACCTCATCCTTATTCCCTTCAATCATTTTTTCGAAGTGCTCTTGAATCAAATGAGAGCCGATATTTGAAGTCATAATAATTATCGTATTTTTAAAATTTACGACTCTTCCTTTGTTGTCTGTCAATCTGCCATCATCCAATACTTGTAATAAAATGTTGAACACATCGGGATGGGCTTTTTCAATTTCATCTAACAATACAACGCTGTATGGTTTTCTGCGGACAGCCTCGGTTAATTGACCGCCTTCTTCATATCCTACATATCCTGGAGGTGCTCCAACTAACCTGCTTACAGCATGTCTTTCCTGATATTCACTCATGTCAATACGAGTCATACTGTTTTCATTATTGAAGAGGAATTCAGCTAATGCTTTTGCTAATTCTGTTTTACCAACACCTGTTGTTCCTAGAAAAATGAACGATCCTATTGGTCTTTTGGTATCTTGTAATCCAGCTCGACTTCTTCTAACAGCATTGCTGATTGCTTCAATTGCCTCTTCTTGTCCAACAACACGTTTGTGAAGCTCGTCTTCTAAATGCAATAATTTTTCTCTTTCACTTTGTAGCATCCGTGAAACAGGAATGCCAGTCCAAACAGCTATTACTTCAGCAATATCTTCAGAGCCAACTTCTTCTTTTATCATTTGAGAACCGCTTTGTTGCATCTCTGCTAATTTACTTTCAAAGCTTTTTAATTCTAATTCGGAATCTTTTATTTTTCCGTAGCGGATTTCAGCAACTTGTCCATAATCACCATTTCGCTCTGCTTGGTCAGCCTCAAACTTGAATTGTTCAATTTGTTCTTTCACTTTCTGAATACCCTCAACCACAACTTTTTCCCCTTGCCATTTTGCGCGCAAATCGCTTCTTTTGTCAGATAATTCAGCAATTTCTTTATGTAATTCTTCCAGTTTTTTCTGGTCATTTTCTCTTTTAATGGCTTCACGTTCAATTTCTAATTGTCTGATTTTACGTTCAACTTCATCGAGCTCAATGGGCATTGAGTTGATCTGCATTCTTAGTTTTGAAGCAGCTTCGTCCATCAAGTCAATGGCCTTATCCGGTAAAAAACGATCATTAATATATCGTTGAGATAGTTCAACGGCAGCAATAATCGCTTCATCCTTAATTCGAACTTTGTGATGCGTTTCGTATTTTTCTTTAATGCCACGAAGTATTGAAATAGCATCTTCAGCGTTTGGTTCTCCAACCATTACTTTTTGGAAACGTCTTTCAAGTGCTTTATCTTTCTCAAAATACTTTTGAAATTCATTTAATGTTGTTGCACCAATAGCTCTTAATTCACCGCGAGCCAGCGCTGGTTTTAAAATATTTGCTGCATCCATTGCACCTTCACCGCCACCTGCGCCAACTAACGTATGGATCTCATCAATAAATAAAATAATTTCACCTTCTGCTGCAATAACTTCTTTTACTACCGATTTTAATCGTTCCTCAAATTCACCTTTGAATTTGGCTCCTGCAATTAAAGAACCCATATCCAGTGAAAAAATTTGTTTTGATTTTAAATTTTCAGGAACATCGCCATTAATAATTCGGTGGGCTAATCCTTCAGCAATAGCTGTTTTCCCAACTCCAGGTTCACCAACTAAAATTGGATTATTTTTCGTCCTACGAGATAAAATTTGCAAAACTCTTCTTATTTCTTCATCACGACCGATTACAGGATCTAGCTTTCCTTTTTTTGCTTGTTCGTTTAAGTTGATGGCAAATTTATTAAGCACATTGTATGTCTCTTCAGCTGTTTGACTTGTCACTTTTGAGCCTTTTCGTAACTCGCTGATGGCGGTTTTAAGATCTTTTTCAGTAACTCCGCTGTCCTTCATTAGTTGTGAAATAACATCGTTTGTTGAGAGCAGCGCTAGAAGCAAATGTTCTATTGAAACATATTCATCACCAAAATCTTTTAGATAAACAGAAGATTTTGCTATCGCTTGATTCGCATTATTTGAAAAAAAAGGCTGTCCTCCAGAAACTTTAGGGAAGCTTTCTACTATTTTATCTAAAGCTTTAGAAAAGTTGATCGTATTTACATTTAATTTTTTCAAAATAAACGGTGTTACATTTTCATCTACTTCTAAAATACCTTTTAGGACATGAGCGGTTTCAATTGCTTGTTGACCATTAACAGTTGCAAGTTGTATTGCTTGTTGAATAGACTCCTGGGATTTGATTGTATAATTATTCAGATTCATATATTTAATTTTATTATTACTTTTTAGATGTTAATTTTCTTCTTTAGATAATCTGCTTCATTTTAAATTACCATATGATTACCTCTTTTTAATTTTAACGAAGTATTTTGTATTAAGAATGAGTCAAACGCTATTCCAATTCCAAAGACTGCTTTTTATAGGACGAATTGTCTGATTCCACTGATTTTAAATGACTTATTGGCTTATTAAGATAATAATTACTGACTATTTTACTGGATATTTTTTTGAAATATAATTTACCGTTTATTGAATTTACGAATTGTTAAAATCTACTTTTGTTTTTAAGTTTTTTTACTGTAAAACAGAAAGGGTGATTCATAGAAATAAAAGGAGATAAAAGATTCAGTTTTGAGCTTATTGGTGTAGAAAAAAATTACGCATCATGATTTTTAACTTCAAAAAGAACTTTTGATGTTTGTATCTTCAGATGAATATGCTGATTAATTTGTCAGTAATTCTAAAAAAGAAACATTTAAAAATAAGGCAAATTATTATTTATAATTAAGTGCAGCGGTTACAAGATTTGATAACTATTTTTATTAACTGATTGAACACTGAAAAGGAGTGTAGGATAAGATCGATGATAGTTGAATTAATTGTACTCGTTTTTAGAATAAATTAGTTTTTAAAAATAGTTTAATTCATAGGCACTTCAATTACCAATATTTCTGAGTCTGCGTTTACTTCGATTAAAATTTCATCTGTTTCCCATATTCCAATAGCATCCCGTTTTTCAGTTTTATTTCCTTCTATTGATGTTTCGCCCTCAATAATAAAAATATAGGCGCCGTTACCCTTGTGTTTGATGTTGTATTCAACTTTGCTTCCCAATTTAAATTTTCCTAAAGAGAAAAAAGCATCTTGATTGATCCACATCACATCATCCGCTTTTACAGGTGATACTATTGTTTTAAATTTTCCATTTTTATCATTCTCAGAAAAAATGCGTTGATCATAACGAGGAGAAATATTTCTTTCTTTTGGGAATACCCAAATCTGCAATAAATTAATTTCTTCGGTTTTTGAATGATTGTATTCACTATGCATTAGTCCCGAACCTGCGCTCATCGCTTGAATTTCATTCGGACGGATCACTCCGATATTTCCCATACTATCTTTGTGTTCTAATGTTCCACTTAATGGGATTGTAATAATTTCCATGTTATCGTGGGGGTGCATTCCGAATCCCATTCCTGGTGCAACAATATCATCATTCAACACCCTTAATAAACCGAAATGTACTTTGCTCGGATCGTGATAGCTGGCAAAACTAAATGAATGTTTTGCATTCAACCAACCATGATTGGCATGTCCTCTTTCTGATGCTTTATGAAATATCGTTTTCATTATTTTTTAGTTTGATTAATTCATAATCAGTTTAGGTAATTCATTAGAAACACTATTGTGAAATGCCAATTCGAATATTTCAGGTTTCATAAAATGAATAAGTGGAAACGTTGATAAAATATCCAAGGCTTTTTGTTCAGAAGCAGCAGCAATAGTAACCCATGCTTGAGATCTATCGATTGAAAGAGAATATTGAATTACTTTCCCTACATCTAATAATTCATTTATTATTTTTCTTTGCATTGGAATTAATGAAATAAATTCTTCCGTTAATTCATTTGGTAATTGAAGTGTGATCATGAATGTATTCATTGTTATTTTTTTAGTTCAACAAAATATGTTGCATGCTCTTTGTGGCTTAGTTTTAATTTAGTACTTTTTTGTTGATCTTAAATTGCCTTTAGATTCAATTAAGATAAATAATTTTAAATAATAATGATTTTTAATCTCTAAGTTTATCAAGAAGTGTATTAATTTTAGTGGCTTCTTTTACAGAAATATTTTTTAATTCATTTAAGAAAGTACTATCTTTTTTATCAAGCACTTGGAGTAAGTCGAGCCCTTTCTGAGTAATAATTACATTAACGGCTCTTCTATCTTCTAGGCAAATTGCTCTATCAACCAACTTTTTAATACGAAGCTTTTCAACTAAACGCGACGCATTTGAGTTTTTGTCCAACATCCGGTCTATTAATAAATTAACTGTGACAGGTTTTGGATATTGACCTCTAAGTATTCGTAAAATATTAAATTGCTGGGACGATATTCCGAAAGGTTTTAAGTTACAATTGTGCTTTGAACTCAACCAGCTGCTGGTAAACAAAATGTTAATCAGCATCTTTTGATACTCATTCTTAAATTTTGTTTGTTTTATTTCTTTGCTTATTTCCATTTTTCTTGTGCTAAACAAATATACTGAAATTCTATATGTAAATACTAATACATTATATGTATATACATTTAATTATAGTAGATGTTAAATTATATTATTTGCCGCAATCCAGGCTGTGCTCCAAGCATTTTGAAAATTAAAACCTCCTGTAATTCCATCTACATCTATAATTTCTCCCGAAAAGTATAGATCGGGCACTATTTTGCTTTGCATTGTTGCTAAATCAATTTCTTTCAAACTTATACCGCCACATGTTACAAATTCTTCTTTAAAAGTAGTTTTTCCATCCACTTTATATTCGTCATTTATTAAAAAGTGTGATAATAAATTCGCGTTTTTTTTGGGTAGATCTGCCCAACGAAGTGTTTCTGAAATGTTTGCTTTTTGCACCAGGTATTCCCATAATCTTTTAGGTAATTCAAACGGACAATTACTAAGAATTATTTTAGAGGAATTTTCTTCTCTTTGATTATTAAACTCGATTTTTATTTTTTCTTCTGTATACATCGGAAGCCAACTAATTAGCGCGGTAAAACGGTAATTTAGATCACTCAATATTCTGGCACCCCACGCAGATGCCTTTAAAATAACTGGTCCACTCATACCCCAATGTGTTATCATTAATGGACCTTCTGTTTCTAATTTTGTTCCTGTTACTCTTACTTTCGTAAGAGGAACTGCAACTCCCATTAATTGCGTAATGTTACTTCCGGGTATATTGAAAGTGAATAGGGAAGGAGTAGGTTTTGAAATACTATGTCCTAATTTAATTAGCCAGTTGTATGCTTCCGACTTTGCATTTCCCCCTGTTGCAATTATTAATTTATCACAAACGAATGTTCCACCACCAGCTGCTTTAAGTGTGAACGAGCCTTTATCATTTTTTATGATTTCTTCAATAGAAACATTCAATTTTATTTTAACATTCTTTTTTTCTGCCTCTTTTAAGAGGCAATTAATTATAGTATCAGAGCTATCTGTTATTGGGAATATTCGTCCGTCGTTTTCGGTTTTTAATTCTACTTCTCTTTGTTTAAACCATTCTATCGTATCGGATGTAGTAAATCTGCTGAAAACACCTCTTAATTCTTTTTCTCCTCGAGGATAGTTTTTAATAAGAATTGCATTGTCAAAACAAGCATGCGTAACATTGCAGCGCCCACCTCCCGAAACCCTCACTTTTGAAAGTAGCTTAGAGCTTTTTTCCAGAATGGTAACCGTTATGTCAGGTGATTGTGCGCAATTGATAGCGGCAAAAAAACCGGCTGCTCCTCCACCAATTACAATTACATTTTTCTTGTTCATGAATATCGTCTTGTCGTATTCTGTTTATTTGATAAGTTGGATGACCTGTTCGTTACTCCAATCGTAACCTTCCAATTTTCCCATGATCACAGCTCCTTTTTTATCAAGAAGGTAGGTGGTTGGAAAAACACGTATATTCATATCGTGCAATGATTTTAGAGATTGATAATAATTTAATGTGTTACAATATTTTTCCTTGAAACGATCAATTTTATCTTTTTTTTCATCGCTCACCATCAGCACTATTAGTTTTTTATTACCAACTTCATTTTGCAATTTATCAATACTTGGAAGTTCTTTTATACAGTCGCCACACCAAGTTTGGAAATAACTAATCAACACATAGCGGTCTTTTAAATCAGATACGTTAACAGTTTGTCCGTTATCATTTATTAACGGATTTTCATAAGCGGGAAAAGTCGGTAGGGTTTTATAAGTTTTATAAAACCATATTGCCGCAAAAAGCAGCAGCACTAATAAAATAATTCCGGCTAATTTTTTTAAGGACATTCGAATTTTTATTATAAACCGTATTCACTAATCATCCAAATGAGCGCTGCCATTGAAGCACCTCCTAATTCTAATTCCCTTTTATTTACAGTTTCAAATGTATCAATTGCAGTATGGTGATAATCAAAATAACGTTGTGAGTCAGGCATTAATTCAAGTATTGGAGTACCGAGTGCTTCCCTCAATGGACCAATATCGGCACCACCGCCATCATTATCGAAATCATAAACTCCATAAGGTAAAAATAATGGTGCCCAGCTTTTCAATTTCGACTTTTGAATTAGCTCCATTTCACTACTAAAACCACGTGGAGAAAAACCACCAGCGTCTGATTCAATTGCAGCGGTATGTTTTTCATTTTTTAATTTGGCTAATTCGGCATATTTTTTTCCACCCCTCAATCCATTCTCTTCATTCATAAATGCAACTGCACGGATAGTGTGTTTGGGTTTAATTCCTATGTTTTTAAAGATTCGTATTATTTCAATGCTTTGAACAATTCCAGCTCCGTCATCATGCGCTCCTTCGCCTGTATCCCACGAATCCAAATGTCCTCCAACAGTAATAATTCCTTCATTTTTATCTGATCCATAAAGTTCGCCAACAACATTATATGATTTTTCTTCAGGAAGAAATTTGCAATTTGTTTTAAGATAGAATTTTAAATCTTTATCCGTTTTCAAATAATCGCTTAGCCAGTTTGCGCCATTTGAACTGATTGCACAAGCCGGAATTTTATTTAGGCTGTCCTTGTAACCCATTGATCCAGTATGTGGATTATCATCCTGCGTTAAAGTAACCGAACGCACAATTATTGCTACAGCACCATATTTTACAGCTTCTGAAGCGCCTCCCCAGCGTTGCGAAACTGCTCCTCCATATGAACGGAAGGTTTCAATATTAGTAGGGTCCATTGCTTGATTGAAGAACACAATTTTACCTTGTATTTTTTCTTTTCCCATTTTTTCAAGTTCAGCAATTCCGAAAACTTCAATTACTTGTGCAGTGATACCTTGAACTGGAGTTGCAATTGAATTTCCCAAAGCACAGATAGGAACATCCTTAATTATTTTTCCACCTGAAGAGATGACTCTAGCCGATTCTTTTCCACCTCTAATCCAATGAGGAACCATGCATTCCTGAAGATAAACCGTATCAGCTCCAGCTTCTTTCATTGCTTTGAATGTCCATTCAACAGCTTGCTGAGCTTGTGGTGATCCTGCTAATCTTCCACCTATTTTTTTGCATAAATAATTGAGATTTGAATAGCTTTTACCATTTGTAAGAGCTTCAGTAAAGATTTTTCTGAACATAACCGAATCATTTTGAGCGGTGATAGCAGTGGTAAAAATAAACAGACTGGCGATCAGTAATTTCGATTTCATAATTTAAATTTTTATAATTTAAATGTTTCAGTAGAGAATTTTAAACTGAACATTTTTTATAGGTATTCAATGCTATTATATACAAGTTTTATTTTAGTAAAAGTTTTTTATTTTAAAATAACATCATTGATTACTTCTAATCCAACTTCATCATTCAGCATTTTAACGATTTTTGTTTTGGCCAAAGATAATTCGTTTCTTAGGGCTGCAGAATCAAGGCTTACAAAAAGTTGTTTGTGTTTAATGTACAGATCTGTTGTATGTTTTGCGATCATAGCACCCATTACGCTTTCCCAGGAAGCAATAAGGCGTCTTTCCGCCAGTTTATCATCTAGCTTATAGGCTTTCAATAACTGATCAATTACCTCTTTAAGGCTATGTTCGTTGTGTTTTCTCAATTTTTTATGCCTTATCGTTTGTTATTTTTTAGTTTTCTACTTCAGCTAAATTAACTGTTCCATTCGAAATTTTAAAAACTTTATAATCAACATCTCCAGATTTAAAAAGATCAGATAACCTGCTGGGATGCGTATCTGTAATAAAAAGTTGACCGAATTTATCGCTACTAACGAGTTCCATTAGTTGTTTCACTCTCAAATCGTCCAGTTTGTCATAGATATCATCCAGTAATAAAATGGGAGTGTTCTTTTTAATGTTTTTTATGAAATCGAATTGTGCGAGTTTAAGGGCAATCAGAAAGGACTTTTGCTGTCCTTGTGAAGCATACTTTTTAATAGGGTAGTCATTTATTGTAAACTCGAGATCATCTTTGTGTATGCCTACTGTTGAATATTCTACCATGCGATCCCGATTGAGTGCTTTTTCAAGAACATCTGCGAAAGTGGCATCATTTAAGTGAGAAGCGTACAAAACATTCACCTTTTCACGGCCTCCGGAGATCAACTCGTAATAAGATTGGAAAATGGGAACAAAATCATTCACAAAATTTTGGCGGCAACGGTGTGCTTTTTCACCATAGGCGATCAGCTGCATATCCCATATTTCAAGGGAATCTTTATCAAATTTCCTGCTGTCCCCGAATTGTTTTAATAAAGCATTTCGTTGTGAAAGGACCTTGTTGTAAGAAATAAGATTTTCGAGGTATTCGCGATCAAATTGAGCAATTACACTGTCTATAAAACGTCGGCGGCTTTCACTTCCTTCGGTGATCAGTTCAGAATCGGCCGGAGAGATCATTACTAATGGATATAAGCCAATATGGTCGGCCAAACGGGTATATTCTTTTTTATTCCTTTTGAATTGTTTTTTTTGGTTGCGCTTAAGTCCGCAGTATATCTCCTCTTCCTGGTCGGCCACCTCAAAAGTTCCCTGAATAAGGAAAAAAGCGGATTCGTGGAGGATATTCTGAGAGTCGATCGGATTAAAAAAGCTTTTGCAGAAGGATAAATAGTGAATGGCATCCAATATATTGGTCTTTCCCTCTCCATTATTACCCGTTAAGCAGTTGATCTGTTTGCTGAAGCGTAGTTCTGCCTCCGGGTAATTTTTAAAATTTAAGACCGATAATTTCTTTAAAAACATTAGATTTTCACTGAGTAATTGACTTCTTATTAAGCACGGAAGCCCTTTTTAGCAATAGCTAGCAGGAAATAGGCCTCGATGGTAAAATTAACTAAAAAACAGAGGAAAATTCAGATTGTTCAGAATTAATTATAGATATTGCAAAAAAAACTTATTTTTGCAATCCATTAACAAGATCAAAAAGAATTATGGCAAAAGAAATGAATGATGAACCGATTGTAGACGTTGAACAAGCGTTTAGTAAAACTGAATTATATATTGAGCAAAATAAAAAGAGCCTTGGGATTATTCTGGGGGCTATTGTACTAATAGTAGGTGGTTATTTAGCCTACAAATATTGGTATGTTGCAGGAGAAGAAACCAAAGCAAGAGCAGAAATGTTTGTTGCTGAGGATTATTTCGGAAAAGATTCTATCGACTATGCAATGAATGGCGATAAAAATGGTTCAGTAGGATTTATTCAGATTGTTGAAGATTACGGAATTACGCCATCTGGCAATCTAGCTGAATACTACTTAGGTATATGCTATTTGAAAAAAGGTCAGTTTGAAGAAGCGATTTCTCACTTGGAGTCATTTAATGGAAAAGACCAAATTGTTGCTCCTCTAGCTACAGCTGCTATTGGTGATGCTAATATGGAATTAGGTAAAGTAGATGATGCGATCACTTTTTACCTGAAAGCAGCAGAGCAAAATAACAATCTTTTTGATTCACCTATCTGTTTGAAAAAAGCAGGTTTGGCTTATGAAGAAAAACAAAATTATGCCGATGCAATCAAAATATATGAGCGCATCAGAAATGAATATGCTGAAACAACAGAAGGTAGAGAAATGGATAAATTTATTGCACGCGCTAAAGTTTTAGGAAATTTATAACATTAAATATGTAGCATTTAAAAAGGTGATTTTTGTAAAAGAGTCACCTTTTATTTTTTCAGTGATATCTATCAAATTCATATCATTAGATTTTAAACATAAACATTTAAATTTTAAGGAATAAATGTCATCAGTCAATAAAAATTTATCACAGCCTGAAGGAAGTTCTGTTCCTAATGGAAAAGGAATGCGCATTGGAATTGTAGTTGCAGAATGGAATATCGCCATAACAGGAGCACTTCGCGATGGTGCAATAAATACCTTGCTTGAAAACGGGGTATTGGAAAAAGATATCGTTTTACACTATGTTCCAGGCAGTTTTGAATTAACCATGGGCGCACAATTTTTATGTGATGATAACAGTATTGATGCTGTAATTACTTTAGGTTGTGTAATTCAAGGAGAAACGCGCCATTTTGATTTTATTTGCAATGCCGTGGCACATGGTGTTACAAATGTTAGTTTGAAATACAACAAGCCCGTTATATTTGGTGTTCTAACGCCAAATACACTTCAGCAGGCTGAAGACAGAGCAGGAGGAAAGCATGGTAATAAAGGTGATGAGGCTGCGGTTACTGTGTTGAAAATGATTGCTTTAAAATCTCGTTTATAAAATCAAATTCCCTCTATTCGCGACATTTTAGAATAATTTTGTTGTTAGCTGTATTGGGCTTTCCCAAAGCATCAACTTAAAAAATTTCATTGTTCCGTTTATTAACGACAAGTCTTTTATAATAGAAATAGGCGACACAGAGCATTCCTGCAATAAAAGCTATTCCAGCATAATTCTTTACTTCTTCGTGGTCTATAAATTCGCAGATCATCCAATAGGAGTTTGCTGAAATCCAAAAACAAATAGCGAGATTGATCCAGAATTCATCGTCCTTTTCTTTCCACGATTTATATGAAATAACGATAGCGACTAATAATGTGGGAACGATCATTATTATTCCTAATGTCTTCCATTGAAGCATCCAACAGGTATCCTTTAGCAACCAAAGTGGAATGTGCAGATTCTGGTAATGACGGTTTTTTTGCATGAGGCAAATTTATAAATTGTATCTTTTGTAGAAAACTTATAATAGCTTTTTATGTAAATTATTTTGAAGCAAAAAAAATAGCATGTCCATTCTCGTATAGATATTACCCGAAATCACCTTCCCTGCTTCATTTTTTATTTCGATTAGCGTTTGAGATTCAATGTGATTCGGTTTGTTGTAAAATACATCCCGATTTTCAACATTGATATACAATTCGCTCGGGAGAACTCAATAACTTAGATGAAAATTGGAGTTTTTTTATGTATTTATTTCTAGATAAAGTAATGGGAAATCAAACGCATGACAAATATCATAAAGTATATTGACTTCTGTCATTCATAGTTTTTTAGGAAAACTTGAATTTTGTATAAAAAATAAAAAAATGAAAAGCGTGGAACAAGGGGGAGTTGTGAATTTCAATGAATTAAGAGCCGATAAATTAATTGAATATATTATCGATACTCATCATTCCTATATAAAGAACGCACTTAGTCGGTTCAATGTTCATTCAAAAACCATTGTAAAAGTTGATTTGATGATACATCCCGAAGTGTCATTGATCAACCAACTTACTCAGGAATTAAAAGAATTGCTTGAACAGCATTTGAATTTTGAGAAATATATTCTGTTCCCATATATTAAAAAATTGATTGTGAATACAAAAGAATCCTCCAACTATTTATTAGATAGCCCCATTAAAAAAATACGGTCGGAGCACTTAAAAATTGCTGCGCATTTAAAACAAATACGGGTACTGAGTAATAATTATACTCCATCAGTGAATTCTTCTCCTGCCTTAAAACTTTGTTATGCTCAGCTGTTTGATTTGGAACAAGATATTCATAAGCATGCTTTTTTAGCTGAAAATGTTTTGTTTTCAAAACTATCAGATTTAGAGAAAAGAAAAAATAAATGATTATAAGTGTCAACGTGCCATTAAAAAGGATAAAAACAGTGCTAATTAGATACAAAAAATGAAAACAATTCTTATTCCAACTGATTACTCTGATGCCGCTAAAAATGCGTCTCATTATGGTGTCGAATTAGCAAAGTTTACAAAAGCAAAAGTTATTCTATTTCACTCCTACCATATTCATGTTCCTGCAACGGAAGTCCCTATTCTTGTATCATACGATGATTTGGAGCAAGAGAGTATGAATAAGTTGAATGCTGAAAAACGTTTATTAGATCCTACCAACGAGTTGGATATCGAATGTGTTGCTTTGGCCGGATTTGCAGTGGACAATATCATAGAAGTTGAGGATTCTCACAAACCGGATCTGATCATAATGGGGATGCGTGGGGCAGGCAAATTTTCAGAATATTTATTTGGTAGTATTACAACGGCATTGATCTCAAAGGCAGTAACTCCTGTCATCGTTGTCCCTGAAAATGCAGCTTTCCGCTTACCTAAAAAAATAACATTCGCATGCGACTATAATTTGACACAGACAACTGCAGTTCTTGATCCCTTAAAAAAGTTTATAAAAACATTTGATTCGGAGGTTATGATACTCAACCTTTTGAAGGAAAAGGAAGTGATGAATACTCAAAAGGCATCTATAGGCATTATTTTGGAAAATTTTATGGAGGATGTAACGCACAACTATTACTTTGAAGAAGATGACGATTTTATCCACGGAATTGTTAATTTTGTTGAGAAACATTCCACCGATCTTATCGCGATCGTTCCTCATAAGCATAGTTTTATTCAGAATTTGTTCAAAGAAAGTCATACAAAAAGATTGGCATTTCACTCTATTATCCCACTGCTGACAATTCCAGGAAAGAGTAAAGTAATCCATAGAAATACTGATTTGTTTATGATATAGCTCATTTAGTATTTTGGATAGGACTAATGTTTATTTTAGTAGGTTACCCGGCAGAGATGATTTTGTTGTTTTATTACTAAAAAAAGAAATTAATAATTCCTTACTATTTAATGAAAGCAACTAAAACAATAAAAATATACAAGGCAAATATTTTTGAAAAAATTGCCCGCAGTGCAACTGTTTTCACAGGTACAACCACTTCATTTATGCTTGCCGTTTCCATTATCGCAACCTGGTTAATTACCGGACCTTTATTTGATTTTTCAGATACCTGGCAATTGGTTATTAATACAGGAACCACAATCATTACTTTTTTAATGGTTTTTTTGATACAGCGGACTCAAAACAAAGATTCCAAAGCAATTCATTTGAAGTTGAATGAGCTGTTAGCTTCTTTAAAAGGTCCAAGTAACAGGCTCGTTGATGTTGAAGACCTGACAGAGGGTGAACTCGAAATATTAGCTGTTTTCTAAAGAAATCTAGCACATCTAGCTAAAAAGGAACAAGACCTATCTGTTTCGCATTCAATTGACGAGGCAAAGGTATTACACCGTTCAAAATATAAATAAATATGAAAAGTGTCATGTTTTTTATTGACCAGCGTCATATTTGATTTACATAATTTCAGGCAATTTTGTTTTCATAAACCAATAAATAAAAAAAACTATGAAAACTAGAAAAATTTATGGACTTATTTTAATTGCTTTGGTCTTTGCTTTCCCTTTCAGGTATTCCGTTTTAAGTCCTGCTTCTTCGAATACCGTAAACCTTATGTGTATGCTTGCAACCATTTTAGGAACACTTGGGTTTATGGGTTTGACGATTACCGATGGAAAAGAAAAACTTTAACAATGGATATCAATATAGGAAAGGTTGATAAAATCATTCGTGTTTTATTGGGTTCTTTTGTGATTATTCTTGGTGCACATTTGAATGGTGTTTGGGGTGTATTTGGAATAATTCCAATTATAACGGTTCAGGTAGGTATTTGTCCGCTTTATTTACTTTTAGGAATAAATACAGTTCCCAAAGATGCCCTCAATAACAAAAAGTAAACCGTTCTCTTTATGCAGTTAAATTATCAAAAGCAAAAGGTAGAAAATCAGATTCAATGCTATCATTGCGGAGAACCTGTTAATGTTACTCCAATAATATTTGATCAAAAAGATTTTTGTTGTGATGGCTGTAAACTTGTTTATGAGCTTTTGAATGAAAATAATCTTTGCACCTATTACACTCTTAATTCTACCCCCGGCATTCATTTTAATAAGACAATTCCTTCGGAACGGTTTACCTATCTTGATAATGAGGAGGTAAAGCGAAAACTTATTCATTTCATTGAAGGGAATGAGGTACATGTAATATTTTATATACCTAAAATGCATTGCAGTTCATGTATCTGGCTATTAGAGAATTTACAAAGGCTAAATACAGGAGTGATCAGTTCAACCGTTAATTTTTTGAAAAAAGATGTTACAGTTGTCTTTATGGACAATGCCGTTAAATTATCCGGAATCGTTGAACTGCTAACCAATATTGGCTATGAGCCATTGATAAGTTTAAATGATCTCGAGCATAAAAAAGAGAAAAAAGCAAATAAAGAAGGAATCATTAAAATTGGTATTGCCGGATTTTGTTTTGGAAATATCATGATGCTGAGTTTTCCTGAATACTTTTCATTGGGTAATTTTTATGACCAGCATGAATTGAAAAAGTTTTTCGGAATGATAAATTTAATGCTTTCCTTACCTGTTTTCTTTTATAGTGCTTCTGAGTTTTTTATATCTGCCTTGAAAGGTATTAGGCAACGTTTTTTAAATATTGATCTTCCTATCGCTTTCGCTATCCTGATAACTTTTACAAGAAGTATCTTTGAAATTATCAGCGGAACCGGTGCCGGTTATTTGGACTCTATGAGTGGAATCGTTTTTTTTATGCTCATAGGCAGATATTTTCAAAATATAACTTACGACAATCTTTCGTTTGAGCGGGATTATAAATCATATTTCCCAATATCTGTAGCACTGCTAAAGGATAAAAAGGAGTTGAGTATTCCCGTTTCTGATTTAAAAAAAGGTGATCGAATACTTGTAAGAAGTAACGAGATCATTCCTGCCGATTCGATTCTGAAATCAGACAGCACTTATATTGATTATAGTTTTGTTACAGGAGAATCACGTCCAATTAAAAAGATCCAAGGTGAATTGATTTATGCCGGTGGTCGACAACTTCAAGGTGCAATTGAACTTGATGTTGAAAAGGAAGTATCACAAAGTTATTTAACACGTCTCTGGAATAAGGATTCCAGTGATGTAATTGCGAGTGATTCGCAATCGTTTATTCATAAAGTAAGTAAATATTTTACAATCGCACTTTTTATGATCGCGTTAAGTGGTTTTCTATATTGGACCTTTTCATCAGATCTGAACAGAGGATTAAATGCATTGACCGCTGTTTTAATTGTTGCTTGCCCATGTGCATTATTATTGTCAGCTACTTTTACCAATGGAAATATGTTACGCATTTTCGGCAGGAATAAATTTTACATCAAAAATGCTATGGTCGTAGAGAAGTTAGCAAAGATAGATACCATCGTATTCGATAAAACGGGAACCATAACGCATGGCTCAAGTGTGCAATTTATAGGTATGCAGCTAAGTAAAGAAGAAAATGCGATTGCGGCATCCGTTTCTTCTAATTCACTTCATCCTTTGAGTAGAAAAATTTGTGAGCACTTTTCCTCCGATCTGAACTATACTGTCCAAAATTTTGAAGAAATTCAAGGCAAAGGAATGAAAGCCTTGCTGAACGGAATGCATGTTTTAATGGGGTCTGAGTATTTTGTTACCGGAAATCGAAGCACACAAAACAGCACCACAAGTAAAGTGTTCTTTTCATTGGACGGAAATGTTTTAGGTTATTATAGTATTAATAGTTCTTATAGAACAGGAATTACTGATTTGATCAAAGACTTAAGCAAAACTTATAATGTACATCTTATTTCTGGTGATAATGACGCTGAAAAAGATGTTCTTCAAAAAATTATTCCTTTTGAAAATCTTCATTTCAATCAAAATCCGGAAGATAAACTGGAATATATAAAATCTCTTCAGCAAACAGGGAATAAGGTCATTATGTTGGGTGATGGCTTGAATGATGCCGGTGCTTTGTTTCAGAGTGATGTCGGGATATCTGTATCCGATGATATAAATAATTTTTCACCTTCCTGTGATGTCATTTTGGATGGTGATTCATTCAAAAAGATCAAACAATTGCTACAGTTTTCAAAAAGTGGTAAAAACATCATTTTCATTAGTTTTGTTATGTCTATTTTATATAACCTAGTAGGGATATTTTTTGCTGTTCAGGGGCAACTATCACCAGTGATAGCAGCCATACTTATGCCTGCAAGCTCCATTTCAATAATATTGCTTACCACGATTGCGAGTTCACTTTTTTCCAGAAAAAACGGTTTATAGTTCGATTTAATAGACTCTCTTTTCTGTAATCATTTTTCTTAAATACACCTTTCTTTTTTAAGTCTTGATAGCCAGCATGTTTTAGCCATTTTTGGCAATAATAGTTTTTAAAAACATGAAATTAATCATACGAAATGCTGACTACCCTCATAATTGGTTTGGAATCCAGTACATATTTTTGAAGCATAAAATCAAGCAAAAAGATGAGTGCATTATTCGTATTAATATGTGTGAGTATAGTTGTAGCAATAGGCTTTTTGGCAGCGTTCATCTGGAGTGTAAGAAGTGGGCAATATGACGATGATTATACCCCTTCTGTGAGAATGCTTTTTGAAAATAAAACCCCTTCAAAAGAAAATAAATCAATAAAAAAATAAAACAGATTATGGAAGTAGAAAAATTTTCGTACGATAACAAGATTGTAAAACAATTCGCCTTTGCAACAATATTATGGGGCTTGGTCGGAATGTTAATTGGTTTGTGGGTATCATTGCAGTTAATATACCCAACCCTAAATATTTTACCTCAGACATCCTTTGGGCGTTTAAGACCGTTGCATACAAATGCGGTTATTTTTGCTTTTGTGGGTAATGGAATTTTTATGGGGATTTATTATTCCCTACAGCGTTTGTGTAAAGCGCGTATGTTCAGTGATAAATTAAGCAAGATTCATTTTTGGGCCTGGCAGTTGATTATTGTTGCTGCTGCTCTTACGCTTCCATTTGGTATTACTTCCGGAAAGGAGTATGCCGAGTTAGAGTGGCCAATTGACATTGCCATTGCATTGGTTTGGGTGATTTTTGGTTGGAACATGTTTGGTACAATCTTAAAAAGAAGGGAGCGCCATTTATATGTTGGAATCTGGTTTTACATTGCAACGTTTGTAACGGTTGCCGTTTTACACATTGTAAACTCTTTTGAATTACCTGTTTCACTATTTAAAAGTTATTCATGGTATGCTGGTGTTCAGGATGCTTTAGTTCAGTGGTGGTACGGTCATAATGCTGTTGCTTTTTTTCTTACAACTCCTTATTTAGGTTTGATGTATTATTTCATTCCAAAAGCTGCAGAGCGCCCTGTTTACTCTTACCGTTTATCGATCATTCACTTTTGGGCCTTAATCTTTTTATATATCTGGGCAGGACCTCACCATTTATTGTATACTGCACTTCCTGATTGGGCACAATCGTTAGGTGTTGTGTTTTCTATTATGTTGATAGCTCCATCATGGGGTGGAATGATCAATGGTTTGCTTACACTTAGAGGTGCATGGGATAAAGTTCGTGAAAGTGTTGTGTTGAAATTTATGGTTGTTGCAGTTACGGCATATGGTATGGCCACTTTTGAAGGACCGATGCTTTCATTGAAAAAAGTAAACGCTGTTGCGCACTTTACAGATTGGATCGTTGCACACGTTCATGTTGGAGCATTAGGGTGGAACGGTTTCTTAACATTTGGAATTCTATATTGGTTGATTCCTAGGATTTTCAGAACAAATTTATATTCTGTAAAATTGGCTAACTGGCATTTTTGGTTAGGATCACTAGGTATCTTATTTTATGCTGTACCATTATATTGGGCTGGCTTTACACAATATTTGATGTGGCAGGAATTTACTCCTGAAGGGTTCTTGAAATATTCTAACTTTTTAGAAACCGTTACGCAACTTAGATCGATGTATATCATGCGTTCTTTAGGTGGAACAATGTACTTGGTTGGTTTCATTTTCATGACTTACAATTTAATTAAAACAGTAAGAATGGGTTCTTTGCTTGAAAATGAAGATGCTGAAGCACCTGCACTTGTAAAGAATGAAAAGGCACATGCGGGTGAACATTGGCATCGTTGGATCGAACGCAGACCGATCCAGTTGATGATCGTAAGTTTGGTTGTGATCTTAATTGGAGGTGCAATTGAAATGATTCCTACTTTCTTGATTAAATCAAATATTCCAACCATTGCAAGTGTGAAACCATATACTCCTCTTGAGTTGCAAGGAAGAGATATTTACATTCGTGAAGGATGTTACACATGTCACTCTCAAATGGTTCGACCTTTGCGTTTTGAAACAGAACGTTACGGAGAATATTCAAAGGCTGGAGAATTTGTATATGATCATCCGTTTCAATGGGGATCAAAACGTACAGGTCCGGATCTTGCCCGACTTAACAATAAATATCCTGACTCATGGCATTACAACCATATGATGGATCCAACTACAATGTCTCCGGGCTCAATAATGCCGGTATATGCATTCTTGT
>CANIFU010000024.1 GCA_947466965.1 Bacteroidota bacterium | reverse complement strand
CAATCGTTTATTAGCTATCAAAAAACATTTTAAAACAGATTCTTTTTTTGATGATATCATTCGTTTGAGGAATTTTTCAAAGCTTGTTCCATTTCAGAAGGAAGTTATTCTCGAACGGGTTTTTATTCACACCAATACACAAGAAATTGAATATTATCTTATTAACAATGATTTTGCTTCGACGCTTCATAAAATTAAGGAAATTGAGAAAGAAATCCATAAAAAAATTTTTAATATCGAGCCTTACCATCTGATTTATTTCTATTATTTGCATGCGATTACGTTGGTGTATTTTGGTGAGTTTCACAAAGCTTTGAAGTTTATCAATATTATTCTCAACGATTTTGATGCAGTAGATCGTCCTCAGGTTTTCCTTAGGGTGGAAGTACTCAATATTATTGTTCATTTTGAATTGAGGAACGCTTCACTGACGCATTCTTTAGCAACACAGATACTGAAAAAGAATAAGTCGAAAAAGATCCTATTGCCAATAGAAGAATGGATTGTAAACGCCTTGCTGAAGATAACAGGTTTCAAACATTCAACATTAAAATATGAAACGGATGAATTAAAGCAACTTGCTGAGGCGGTAGGATTGGCTAAAAAGTCAAGCGCAGGATCATCAGTTTCCTTAATTGAAAATTACGAAAAATGGATTACGGCAAAGGTCAAACGGAAAATCGTTGCTGACTTGTATGGTTAGGTTTTTAAAATTCATACCGCTTACACCGGAATTTTCACCTCCTTGAGTTTTAAAGTAAATGATGTATTTTTAGATTACCAACAACGTAATTCGAAAGTTGACATGGAAATTATTGGGTTAATAGGTATTGGGGATATAATTTTAATTTCCAATATTGTTTATACAGAAACAGTAAAATCCAAAGATAAAAGCAGAAAAACAGATTATACTATTATCCGGATTAATAAGATAAGAAGGGTTTAGGATCTATATTCATCTATCCCCCAAAAAAAAGCAGAAGACAACTCGAACGGTTTTATTTAATATTTGTCACGATTCCTGGATCCGATTTCTGCTAACCTATCTAATTAAGTTTCACATCAAATATTTTAATTGCTCCTATGGGTGCACCTGTTTCAGTGCATTTGTAAACATACAATGAAACCAATGACACCTTTTTGCTTACAGAATAATCTAAGGTATCTAATTCGATTTTTTCAGTAAACCTTATAAATGGAATATTCCATGAAGTAATTTCATTTTTTATCGGAGCAGAAATAAACTTCCCTGGATTTTTAGGGTCTTCAATTTGAGCTGTAGAGTCCCATTTTACTAAAATATGTTCAACATCAACTGGTGACAATTCTTCATTCGGAAAATTTCTGTAAGCTTTTATTTTACCTGCTAAAACAGCTTTCGTAATAGAAGAAATTAATTTTTTTCTGTCAAATTTGTTTGCAGCATTTGTAAGATCAGATTGATCCCAAATTGTATCTGTTTCAAGTGAAAGTGACGATTGAACATTTTCCGCCCAAAGTAATTTACCGTTAGACGGTTCTTTAAGGGAGGTGTTTTTACAGGAAAATATTAATGAAAGAATGGTTAGGGAAGCAATCGGAAGTAATATATTTGTTTTCATTTTTTTTAGAAAAGAATTAATTTATAATGATTTTTTTTTAAACAAATTATGAATTTACTAAATAACAAATTAGCTAATTAATATTATCTAAAATTAGTACTTTAAACTGTAAATCCCGAATTTAATAGTCCAAACTAAACTGGAATGTTCTTTCTCTATCAATTATTTGAATTGAAATTACAATGCCGATAGATTTTGTGAAATACATGTTTATGAATAAGTTATTTTTTTTAAATTAAATATCTTTTTTTTTACCATATTTTAATATTATACATATATTTGTTACTTATAAAACTAAACTCCTTAAGCCAACAATTATGGCAGAAAACTCATTTAAAGCTGAACAATCAGCAAAAACACCTATTGTTAACTTTGATGGAACAACAGGTGTTTTTGACTTGAAAGGTAAATCAATCCCCGAAAATTCTATTTCGTTCTACAAACCATTGTTTGATTGGTTGGATAATTACATTCAAAATCCTGCACCTAAAACAACATTGAATATTCAATTGGATTATTTTAATACCAGTTCGTCAAAGTGTATTGTCGACCTTTTTAAAAAGTTAGAACAAATAACTAAAAATGGTAAAGGCGAAGCATTGATTAACTGGCTTTATGATGATCAGGATGATGATATGTTGGAAGCGGGAGAGGATTATCAATCCATCATTAAAATGCCCTTTAATATCGTTTCATTTACAAAATAGTATAAACCCTCTTTAATTTTTAATCTTATAACATGAAAAAATTAATTACTCTTTCTTTTGCTGCTTTATTAGTGTCTTGCGGTGGAAATTCATCTAAACCTGAAACAGCCGACGTTAAACCCGACACTGTTAAAAAAGAAGTTCAGACTCAACCTACAAATGATCTGGCGGACTTCCAATTTCATGTTCTTGTAATCAATGTCCCTTCTCCATTAGAGATTATTACTTTTTTACCAAAAGCAGGACTGCCCTTCAATAAGAGCCTTGTAAACGCTGCCGAAAATGAAACGAAATACACGACTACTACAAAAAAAGGTCTGAATTATGGTGCATACATAGTTGATCTTGTATACTTATCAACGAATGAGCAATTTTCTGAAGTGAAAACGTATTTTAAAACGTCTAGAAATCTTGCTCAAAGTCTTGGATGTGCTGAAAGCTTTGATAATATAGCAGGTTCGAGATTAGAAAACAACATTGATAAAAAAGATACCATCAATAAAGTGATCGATCAGATTTACACTGAAATGGATGGATATCTTCGATCGAATGACCGTTTATTGACTGCAACACAAATATTGGTTGGAAGTTGGGTAGAAAGTCAGTTCATCACCGTTTCATTGATTAAGGATCAGGCAAAAAACAAAGACAATGAAGTTTTATTTCAAAAAGTAGCTCAACAAAATTTTACTTCTCAGAAATTGGTTGAACTTTTAAAAGAATACGAAAAAGAAAAAGATTTTAAAGCTGTTATTTCCGCTATTTCTGAACTGGATAAATTATATTCAAGTATAAAAAATGGAGAAGTAGATGCTGCTTTGCTTCAGAAATTACATTCAAAATTAGGCGAAGCAAGATCAAAAATCATAAACTAAAAGTATATATTTAAATTAGTGTTTATAAAAAGCTTTGGAGTGAATTATTCTTCAAAGCTTTTTTTGTTTAAACATAAAAAATAGAAAAAATAAATTATGAGTGAGAAAATACTGAAAGCCTTAATGCGCCTGTTTGCAATTATTGCAAAGGCTGATGAAAGTTCATCCAACGCAACGAATGTTGTTGAATCATACTTGAAACAACAACTCAACAAGGAACAGGTAAATGAATATCTTGCTGTTTACGAAGATTTTCTCAAACAACAAAACGAAGGAGCCGATGGAGAAAAGAAAAAAAGACGCTTGGCTGTCAGTTCAGTTAAAGTTATTGTTATCTGCGAACAGATTAATGAAGAGTTGACTCAGAAACAGAAATACATTGTTCTTTTGAATCTTATAGAGTTTGTTAATTTCAATAATTCAATTTCTGATCAGGATATGGAATTTGTTGAGACTGTTTCTTCTTCCTTTAATATCCCTAATGAAGAATTAAATCAATGTATTCAACTAGCTACAAAAGGAATAACCGCTGAAATTGATGATGTGCCTGAATTTTTAATTGCAGGTAAACAAAAAAATGAATCCAAAGTAAATACCAAATTTTTCCAATCTGATTCTATTTCGGGTGATCTAGCAGTGCTGCGTGTAAACAGCATTGGAATCTACCTTATACGCTACTTTGGTAAAACCGAATTGTTTTTAAACGGACAGATTATCAATCAGCATACAATTTATATTTTATCACAAGGATCATCCATCAGAAGCTCTAAGGTGCAACCTATTTATTATAGTGATATTGTTAGTTGTTTTTTAAAAGATGCTTCTGAAGATAAATTTATTTTTGCAGTTAAAAATCTAGAGTATAAATTTAAAAGTGGCAAAGTTGGTTTACGACCATTGAATTTTACTGAGAATTCAGGTAAACTAATTGGTATCATGGGTGGAAGTGGTGCTGGTAAATCCACCCTGCTGAATATTTTGAACGGTAATAATGCTCCTTCCTCCGGTGAGGTTTTGGTGAATGGCCATAATCTTCATCACGAAAAGAAAATGCTTGAAGGGGTAATTGGTTATATTCCTCAAGATGACCTTTTGATTGAAGAGCTTACTGTATACCAAAATCTCTTTTATAATTCCAAATTGTGTTTCGATGGAATGGAGAAGGCCCAACTTCATCAACTGGTTTTAGATATGCTTAGTGATCTGGGATTATTGGAAACGAAGGATTTGAGAGTAGGCAATCCCTTGGATCAGACAATAAGTGGCGGACAAAGAAAAAGATTGAATATTGCGCTTGAATTAATCCGTGAACCATCTGTTTTATTTGTTGATGAACCAACTTCGGGTTTGTCGTCACGTGACTCAGAAAATATAATGGATTTGCTGAAAGAACTGGCTTTAAAGGGTAAATTGGTTTTTGTTGTTATTCATCAGCCCTCCTCCGACATTTTTAAAATGTTTGATAAGCTTTTATTACTCGATGTGGGTGGTTATCCTATTTATAACGGAAATCCTGTTGAATCAGTAGTGTACTTCAAAACCATCATTAATCAGGTGAATGCGAATGAAAGCGAATGTAATGCTTGTGGGAATGTGAATCCTGAACAGATCTTTAATATTATTGAATCTAAGGTATTGGATGAAAATGGCAATCAAACAAGAAACAGAAGGATTTCTTCAAAAGAATGGAATGAGTTTTACACTTCGAAATTAGCAATAGACCCAAATGCTTCCCACGCTGATGAAAAACGTCCGATTAAAAACACCTTTAGAAAACCAAATTTCTTAAAACAATTTAACGTATTCACAACGAGAGATGTATTGTCCAAATTGTCGAATGCCCAATACCTCTCTATCACTTTGTTTGAAGCACCTATATTGGCATTGATATTGGCTTCCCTTATCAAATATTATCATTCGGATAAAGGTTATATGTTGTCGAATAATAAAAATATGCCCGCTTATTTATTTATGTGTGTACTTGTGGCATTGTTTATTGGTTTGACGGTAAGTGCCGAAGAAATTATCCGAGATCGGAAAATATTGAAACGTGAATCTTTTTTGAATTTGAGTAAAGGGAGTTATCTTACTTCAAAAATTATGATTCAGTTTTTTATCTCCTCAATACAAACGGTTATGTTTGTCTTGATTGGTAATTACATTCTAGAAATTAAAGGTATGTATTTCGATTACTGGTTGGTGTTGTTTACCACTTCTTGTTTTGCGAATATGTTAGGTCTTAACATTTCAGCTTCCTTTAATTCAGCTGTTACAATTTATGTTCTTATTCCATTTTTATTGATTCCTCAGATATTGTTAAGTGGGGTTATCGTGAAATTTGAGGAGTTAAATCCTGAAATTTCTAGCAATTCGGTAGTGCCTGTATGGGGTGATGTAATGACTTCTAGGTGGGCATTTGAGGCATTGGCAGTGAATCAGTTTATGGAAAATGAGTATGAAAAAAATATTTATGCCTTTGATAAAGCCATCAGTTATAATTCATATAAAAAAGTCTACTGGTTTTCTAAAATGAATGAATTGATTGATGAATGTAACGAGAAATCTAAAAATGCAGCTGCGAATCTTGAGATATTAAAAAAAGAAATAGTAAGAGAAATGAAAACCTTTCCCGCTATTAGTTTTTCTGCAATAGGTAATTTTAACTTAACAGCCTTTGATATAAATACAGCAAATGAAACCAAAGACTATTTAACAATCTTAAAAAAAATCTATGCTGAAAATTATGATGCTGCAGTGAAGAGCAAAGATATGTGGATGGCAAAGTTTCAGGAAACCGAAGCAGGTAAAGTTCGTTATGAAAACCTGATGAGCAGCTCACAAAATGAGAAACTGGAGGAACTTGTAAAAAATGTTGGTTCAGATTTGGATGAAGTGATTGTAGAAGATGGTAAACTGATCGCAACGGCTAATCCCATTTTTAGAGATGGATCCAGTGATGAGCTTATCCGATCACACTTTTTTGCTCCTACAAAAAGTTTTTTTGGTAAAGCTTATAGTACATATTGGGTGAATATCCTTGTTATATGGGGCATGACACTATTTTTATGGCTGACTTTATATTTTGACGGCCTTAAGAAACTTTTGAAGTTGTCTTCGAATTTGACTGAACTGTTTTTAAGGAAGAGGAAATAAATCAAGAAATTGATTATTATTTTTTAAAGAACTGATTCCATAAAAAATAGTAGTCCTTCATTTAATTTTTATTTAAACAATAGATAAACTAAAAAAATATGGGCTTAAACGAAATTAAACCATCCAAAACATTAAATGTTATCGTTTGGATTTTAATAATTCCTACATTATTAGGAGAGTTCTTTAAAATTCAACATTGGCCTGGCGCCTCAATTTTAATAATGTTTGGTACGTTTATCTTTACTTTCTTTTATATGCCATTATTTGCTATAGAAAGTTGGAAAACAAAAGAAACAAAAAGATCGAAGCTAGTATTACTTCTCCAAACTATTATTTTACTGCTTTTTGCAATTGGTTTAACATTTTTAATAATGCATTGGCCTGGTGCCGGATTTTTTTACATTATCAATAATTATATCCTTTTATTTATAATTGTTCCTTTTTCGCTCTATCATTTAGCCTTATTGCGAAAGAAAAATTTAATAGTTTCTCATAATATTTTGCTAGTAATCTATTTTTTTGTGCATACAATTAGTGCACTTTTAAATTCGGGAAGTGGCAGAATCAATATAGACACTGTGCTGCAACAAGGAGTAAATACCGAGGAGGCACTTAGAACAGCTTCTTCAAGAAATAAACAATTGTATGGTACTTTATACAAAATAGGCATAGATAAAAACAATGATATTTTAATCAGAGCCACTAAATTAAAAACTGCTGCCGATTCTGCAATAATTCATATTAAAGATTTAAAATCACATCTATTAGTCATTATAGATAAAATTCCAAAAACACAAGCAGACACACTATCTTCTTTATTTATAGAAAACAAAGTAAATTTGGATCTTACAACAAAAATTTTAATTGGTAATGAATATAATCTCAATAAAGACAAATACTCTGCCTCAAAATTAAAATCAGTTATAAACAATTTCAGAGATACATTATTAAGTTTAATTCAAGAACAAAATCGTACTATTATACAAGAGGGATTGAATTTAAGTACAGATAATTATTCGGGAGAAGAAGGCCAGCCCGTTAGTTGGGAGATAACTAATTTTAATTATATGCCTTTATTATATGTTTTTAATACGCTTACGAATATTCAATACGAAATTAAAAATGCTGAATATCAAGCATTGACCGACATTATAAATTCGGGTAATAAAGATTTAAATACTGCATTGTTTAGTCAAATAACAAATCTTAATTCAAAATATGATGCTGTAAAAAAGCAAGAGGAAATAGTGAAGTTGAAAAGTGAAAATGAAAAAGGTATGGAATTACTGAATGCCAAAGATTCTGAGTTAAGCGATAATAAGCAAACTATTGTTTATTTCATACTTATTATTATGGTTTTTCTTATGTTAGTGTTTTTTGTTTTGCGAAGTAATTATCTAAGGAAACAAATAAATAATACATTGTTAAAGCAAAAAGAAATTATTGAAAGTCAAAAAACAGAAGTAGAAGATCAAAAAAATTTAGTTGAAGAAAAACAAAAAGAAATACTAGATTCAATCAGTTATGCCCAACGAATTCAAAATGCATTACTTCCTCCTTTAGCTGAAGTTTCTTCAGCACTTCCAAATTCATTCATTTTATTTAAACCAAAAGATATTGTTGCAGGCGATTTTTATTGGTTTTCAGAAAGAGATAATACAATATTGATTGCAGCATGTGATTGTACCGGCCATGGTGTTCCGGGTGCTTTTATGAGCACCATAGGTTCTGAAAAGTTGAATGAGGCGATTAAAGATAGCTCTGATGTTTCAGTTATTTTAAATCTGGTAAATCGAGGAATGAAAAAAGTATTGCGCCAGACAGATAAAATAAATTCAACCCGAGACGGAATGGATGTATCGCTTTGTGCTTTCAATAAAGAGCTGACACAGTTGGAGTATGCAGGCGCCAACCGCCCACTTTTGATTATTCGTAAAGATCAACATGAGATAGAGGAGTTTAAAGCAACAAAGGTAGCTATAGGTGGATTAACAGAAGATAGCCAGGAGTTTGTAAAGCATTCTATCAATCTTCAGAAAGGGGATACAATCTACCTTTTTTCAGACGGTTATGCCGATCAATTTAGTCCGCAGGACAAAAAATTAATGACAAGAAAATTTAAGGACATTTTATTATCCATTCAGAATAAAACAATGGAAGAACAAAAGGAATACCTGGGTTCTTTTATTGATGAATGGAAAGGGAATATGGAGCAGACGGATGATATATTGGTAATAGGGGTAAGGGTGTAATTTTTATTACTCTACTACAAGTTTTCCAACACTAATATTTTTTTTATTTGAAGTAATAATGAAAAAATAAATCCCGTTACTTAGATTACCTTTTTGAATTTCAAATCCAGTAGATGTTTTAGAGATAATTACTTCTGCTTTTTCTCCCATTATATTATAAATAGATATTTCAGTATTCAAACCAAAAATTGCAGGATTTTCGAAGTTTATTGTTGCAGATTCTGAAAAAGGATTAGGAGAAATTATTACATTTTCTTTAATCAATTGATTTTCGGGAACAGAAATTATTTCAGGCGCATAGACACACATTTGGAAAGAACCTGAGCCACCAAGATATTTCCAAAAACGGATCCAAATAGTTTCACCCGGGATGAATGAAGAATTATTGATAAGGGGCATAAAGCCATTTGGACTATCATCATCATCACATTCTAATAAAGTGAGGCTTATGCAATCAGTCCCGTAATATATTGCCATTGCTCCATCTGTTATCGTTCCGATATTGCTATCAATTATAACATTAGTTGTTGCTGGGGGGACTATAAACTTGAACCAAACATCGCTATCCACGTATTGTCCACAACCTGCTGCAGGCAGCCCAATGGAACCTGTAGAACCAACATTGGAAAGGTCAATATATGTACAAGATGTTCCCACAGAAAGTAATGCAGCACTGCAAGATTCATCGGCTGCTATGTTAGTTTCGGAAATACATATTTGAAAAGTCCCATTATTATTATTAGCAAACTCCCAAAACCTTATCCAAATAGTGTCTCCGGGTATTAATGTGGTATTATATAGTTGCGGCATTGCGCCATTCGGACTGTCATCGTCATTACATTCAATTAATGTTAGGCTGGAGCAAGTTCCGGAATAAATTGCCATTCCGCCATCTAGGATATCTCCTGTATTGCTATCAATTTTAATGCCTGTTGCTGGAACAACAACTTTAAACCAAACATCGCCTCCAAGGTAACTTGCACATAAAGGATCTGGCACTCCTACTGAAGCAGTTGCACCAGCATTGGAAAAAGTAGAATAAGAACAAAAGGGATTTGTTGAAAGAAGAATAGCATTACATGGGTCATCATTGATTGGTGCTTGGCCGAAAATGTTTAAAAATGAAAAGATCAAAAATGATGATAATATAAGAGGCTTTGTGTTCATTTTATTTTATTTTGTTTTGGAGCTTTGCAAGAGTATCACAAATATAATTTTTATTTTTAGTAAGTTACAAATTAAATATTAAATTTGTAATACTCATTCAATAACAACTTTATTAACTGATAACTGTGCATAGAAAGATCTTTTTATCAAGGCTTCCTGAGTCTAATTTAGATTTTAGAAAAAAAATGGTCGGAATTATTCATCGTGCAGGAATGGAAGTTGTCAACCCAACGGATGATTTTTCTGATAACCAAAGGTCTGAGCTAATTCAAAGTTCAGATATTGTTTTGAACGTTATCACTTCTGAAATACTTGATAACAAAAATAAAAAGATTTTTCAAGGAATTGATTCCCTTAATGAATATGCCGATTTGCTCTCTAAAAAGCATACAATTGTATGGTGCTCAAAGGAATTGATTGAAGTTTTAAAAGGCAAAGGCGAATTCAAAGTAATTGAAAATTTAAAACGACTTATTTTCAATCAACATTTTATATCCTATTCTTCTCTTATTAAACTTGTTGATGATTTGAGGAGCATGAAGTTATTCAAAGAAGAAAAGAAGAGTGAAAAGCTTTATGATATTACATTTATTTGCAATGAGAACGACAAAAAAAAGGCTGGAGATGTTCAGCTAATAATTGACAATATATTAAAAATAAATCCGATCTACATCGACTTTTCAACTGAAATAAATTATGCTTCTCTCTGTTCAGAAAGTATTTTAAATTCTACTTTATGTGTGGTTTATTCCAAAAATTCAACAGAATGGGCGGTAAACTTTTCTCAACAAGTATGGAAAATAATAGGTGGCGTTTCTTCCAATGTTCCTATTTTAACAATATTTGATAAAGAGTTTACATCTCCCGATCAAGTTTCGCTCGAAGTTCCCAATATTTATAAGCTGTTTACAGAAGACACGCTAGCAGGATTAGAAATAAAAATGTTTTTTGAAAAAATAACCATAAATTAAACTATGGAAATTGAATTATGTCCATATCCTGGTCTTAGACCTTTTGATGAAAAAGAATCTATCTTTTTTAAAGGGAGGGAAAAAAACATTGATGATATAATAGGGCAACTTGAGAAGAACCGCTTTGTAATGATTACGGGTGCCTCTGGGGATGGTAAGTCATCTATTGTTTATGCCGGTGTTATTCCTAATATAAAAGCTGGATTTATTAAAGCAACTTATAATTCATGGCGATTTTCAATAATCAAACCGGAAGACCGGCCTTTATTCAATCTTTCTAAATCACTTGCGGAAATTTTCAAATTACCTGTAAACACAGTTTATGAAGACCTCTCATTTGGATTTTCCTCGATTGTAGAACTCTATAAAAAAAGTGAATTTCACACTAATAATGAAAGTCAGGATTGGAAAAATCTTTCACTAGATGAAAAAAAATTAAAGAGATCAAAAGCAGCTAACTTATTTATTCTTGTTGATCAGTTTGAAGAGTTTTTTACGAACAATGAGAATTTTTTTAAGAATGAGCCTACTCTTGAAGCGGAAGTGGTTTTAAATTTACTTGTGGAAACAATAAGAATCGCGAATGAAGAAAAACTCCCGATCTATATTGTCTTTACAATGCGTTCCGATTTTATTGGGAATAGTCCTGCATTTCGTGGCTTACCGGAACTAGTAGGATTCAGTCATTTTTTTATTCCCAGATTGAATCGTGAAGAAATTGAAAAAATTATTTTGGAACCAGCTCTGTTAAATGGCAATTCTATTTCTGATCAATTGGTTAATTATTTAACATCTGCTGCAACTGATGGAACCGATCAATTACCGATCATTCAGCATGCACTGAATAGAATTTGGAATATTGCAATGGAGAATGAGGAAGAAATGGGGTTGATTCATTTAGCAATGGCCGGAGGAATCGATCCGGTTGAACTTTCAGAATCTGACCGAAATAGGTTTGGTGTTTTTTTTGAAAAAATTCCGCAATCCAAAAAAGCTCATTTTAAAAATCCTTCTTTACAAAATATTATTAATGCGCATGCTGATGAATTAATGCAGGATTCTATAGCAGAGTTTAAAAAGAATAATAAAAGTGATATTTCTGAAGATACTTTGTATTTTGCTTTGAAACGTTCCTTTCAGACTCTTACAAAGATTAATGAAGGCCGTTCTGTTCGTCACCGTTCGAGTGTAAAAGATTTACTAGGAAACATTAACAATAAAGATATTGGTATAGTTGAATTGGATAGTCTGCTAAGAAGATACCGTGAACCTGGTAACACACTTTTGAATCCTTTTATCAGCCAGCAGGAGATATTAAATGTTGACGCTGTTATAGACATTACACATGAGGCATTGATTCGTAATTGGGAAAAACTAAGAATGTGGTCGGAAGAGGATGCTCAAAATTTAAATGATTTCATTGATTTTAATAAACAGTTGCTAAGATGGGAAGAAAGTAATAAGTCAGATAATTTTTTACTTCCACTAGGCCCATTAGAGCAATTCGAAACATGGTATGAAAAGTCTTTTATTAATGAACATTGGCTTGTTAAATATGATGAAAGCACTGATTTGCTTGAACAGAAATTTAATAAAGCAAAGAGTAAGATCGATAATATTAATGTTTACATAAAAGAAAGCAGACAATTTCTGAATAATATTGAAAAAGTAAAAAAGAGAAAAAATAAAGTTCTTGTCACTCTTTCAGTTTTGATAATGCTTGTTTTATCTGGACTAACCTTTTGGGCATTCAATCAGAAAAATTTTGCCGCAAGCCAGCAAGAGTTTGCTGAACAAAAAAGAATAGAATCCGAAAATTCTAAGTCTTTGGCTTTGTTATCAAAAGATGAGGCCGAGAAGGCAAAAGAAAAAGCTCAGAAGAATGAACAGGAGGCACTAAAAGCGAAACAGGAAACTGAAAAATTCGCAAAAGACGCAATTGCTCAAAAAAATATTGCTCAACAAGCTACAATACTAGCCATAAGTAAATCAACACTTGCGAAAGAAGAAGCAAAACGTGCAAGCAATGAAGCGGAAAATGCAATTAAACAAACCAAAATTGCAGAAAGTGCAAAAGAAAAAGCTTTGAATTCAGAATTAAAAACAAAAGTACTTTCCTCAAAAGCACTTTCTCAGCAAATCGCATATATGTCTGCAGACAAATTTGAGGAAATACAGCTTTCGGCTTTATTTGCAATGCACGCTTTGGATTTGCATAAAGAGGTAAATGGCGAAGCTTGGGATCCCATTATTTATAATGGTTTGATACAGGCGAATTATTATTTAAATGGTAAGGATTGCTTTAATTTTAACAAAAGAGCTTTGGTTGAACAATCTGTAATTTTTGAAGCAAATGGAAAGCTATTTTCATTAGGATCGGATGCTAATATTTACCAATGGAACAAACAAAAAAAAGAAGGAAACATAATTACAAATGAAACGATAATTAAAAATAATGGTTTGATAGAAAATATGTTCGTTGAGCAAAAAGCAATGACGTTGTTTACTGAAAATAACTCGGGGATTGTGTCTGGGTTCGCTTTATCTGAAAGTAATGTAACTCTATTGGGCCGTTTTGAAAAATTGGGAGGTGCATTAAGAGGAGGGATGGCTATTAATGACGGAGAAAAGTTTCTTTTAGTTACAAAAAGTGGTATGATCTCTTTTTATAATAAAAAAGTTAGAACTCCAGAAAAGGTAGTTGAATTAAAGGAAGATGTTATTTCTTTTACTGCTTTAAATAAGAGAGAATGTTTGATCGGAACAACGAAGGGTAATATATATCATATATCAAGTAGCGGAGAAAAAAAACTAGTATATTATAATGATAAACAAAAACAGCTTCCATATTCACTTGAAGCCGATAATTCAGGAAATATTGTTTTTGCCGGCTTCTCAAACGGTAAAATTATTAAATTTTCATTTCAGGATAATATGCTTGTAACTAAAAATGAATACAAGGTCTCTAAATCAATTATTAAAAAACTTTCTTTTAACGAAAAAAGTGCTGTATTGTCCGCTATAAGTTCCGATAATAAAATCTGGATGGTAGATTGCAGTCGTGCTTCGGGAAAACCAATCTCTGTTGCCTTTGGAACTCACGTCAGATCTGTTTATGCAGATAGTGATGGTAATATTTATGTGACACTGTCGGATCTTACCATTAGAGAATTTCATTCAAATTCCTATACTGTTTATAACGAATTATGTTCTAAAATAAATCGAGATCTAAGTACTGAAGAGTGGAAAAAATATTTTGGCGATGATGTGGAATTCAAACCTTTAAATTGTAAAAAATGAAGACGCACTTTAAAATAGCTCATCTTCTGGTATTATTCTTTATGATTTATTCAGCTGCTTATTCTCAAGAGGATAGTAAGTCAACAAAAGTAGTTAAAAGGACGATTGAATGCGATAAAAAATTAGAAGAAGCTCAGAACTTATATGCTGGCGGATTGTATTTTGAAACTGAAAAATTGCTCAATGAGATTTTGGGAGAATGCAAATTAAGTAAAATAGGTAAGCAGGATGCTTATGAATTGCTTATCCGTACTCAACTAGAAACGGATAAAGTTATGGGAGCGGATACTGTATTTAGAAAATTATTGAAAAGATTTCCTAATTATAAACCTAATAACAACAGGGTGGAGGAAATGTATATCCAAACATTTAATCATTATCAAATCATTCCTAAAATAACTTTTAGTGTTTATTTCGAGGCAATTTCTCCTATATTAAAAAACACAGGAACGTTCAATACAGTTAATTCCGATTTTAATTATGAAACTTCTTATCAAGCCGTTGGTTTTTCTAGAGGATATGGTATTTGGGGGCAATACAATGTGTATAAAAATGTCAGGTTAGGTGTATGTCTCGGGACTCAAGATTTGTTTTTTAAAAGAAGAATTGCATACAAAACAAATGCAGACTATTATTCGGAATTGAACGAACAAGATAATTATTATACAGCAGGCATCGAGCTGACAAAACATTTCATCTTTAAAAAATTCTCTCCATATATTGGTTTAGTTGGATTATTTAAAAGTCTAAGTTTTTCCAATTCAAAAATTACTTATAACTATCCTTCATTGGTATATTCAGTCTCTAATTCTAATTCATTGAACATAACAGATCAATATGCACTTGAAAAAATAGATGTAAATACAACCGAAAACAGAAGGAAATCCTTAATGTTTATTAAACCGCTTATTGGCGTTGATTATAAAATTAATAACTCTATTTCTCTTTCATTGAATTACGCTTATGAATATACGACATTGTCAACAAATAATGGCAATTTTGTATTGGAAGAAGACCTAATGCTGAAATCATTTTATATCGATAGAAATTTTAAAAATTACAACCACATTATAAAATTTTCAATTAATTTTATTCTTTCAAATTATATTTACAACAAAATTTCACAAAAATGAAAAACATTTTCGTTTCACTCGTATGCGTTTTATTGTTGTTTTCTTGTAAAAAGGAAGAGTCCATCCTTCCTGAATTTACCAATCTGAAAATTTTCAATTTTATATTCGATGACCCTACTTATAGCTATAACTCTACTGGTCATATATCACGTCCTATTGTAATAAACGATGACAATTCTTTTGTTTCATTTTCAAGAAGCTATGATCCTAGTTATTTTGTTATCCTGAAAACCCATTATTTTAATGAAGAAAATGAGCTTCTTGCTGAAAATTCGTATACAGAATCTCAGCTTCTACCTTTGTCCAGTTCAGCATACGACTATAGTATTATTGGAAGGGATCCTTTTAAAAATGAGAACAATGATTATTTAATTCCAGCTTTAAAATGTTCTAAGATTCTCTCTACATCCTATAAATTTGATAGTTTGTGTTTGCTGAAATTTAATAAACAAGGCCAGTTTTTAACACGCAAGTGTTTTTTTCTGAATAATTATTTTGGCAATTTTCCCAACATTTACGATGGAATAAAGGTTGTTGAAAATGATGGGTTTTATTATTTTGCTTTTGAATTAGGGCAAGATTTAAACGGGATAGGGACAAAAAAAGATTCTTTGAATATATATAAACTGGATCTCAATTTTAATTTTGTGAAATCTATTAAAATTAATAATTCGAATATAGTGAATAATGGTTCTTTTAAAGATATTAAAATAGTGAATGATGAAATATTCTTGCTGTATTCAAATCAAAATTTTTCTAACAGTATGTACGTATCAAAATACAATTTAAATTTAAATTTAATTGCATCTAAAAAGATAGATGATTATATTCCTTCTTCAATGAGCAGATATTTTAGCGAGTTGCAATACGTTAATAACGAAATTCTTTGTGTTGGTTATATGTCGGATGATTACTATTCACATTTTGGATTTGTAAAATTTGATATTACGTTGAGTCCGCTGAACTATTTTGTTTTTCATGGTGATAAATTAAACCAAAAATACAATGGTTCGACTGTTACAGCCGACGAAAAGCTTCTTGTATATTATGAAGAAGAAGGAGTGAGTTCTTCAGTAAATCATCCCATTGGAAATTATATAGGCGTTGCAAAAATAGACCCTAATGGAAGTGTAATATCAACCTTTAAATTTCCTAAAAACAGTGTGACTTCTTATTCATCTTATTGCAAGGAAATTACCGAAAACGAATATTTGTTGATCGGTAACAAACTTACAAACGGCAGTGGTAATGTTTTTCAGGGCTTTATAGCAAAAGTTGATAAAGAAGGTAACTTATTAAAATAAAAATGGGTTCAGAACAGGATAATACGATTATGCGTCAAAAGCTCCTGATGGAGCTGAATGAAAAGATATTAAAACAGAAGAAGGAATTGGATGCCCAATTGGAAGATTTGATTGTTGAGAAAGAACATGTTGAAACAGAAAAAAAAAAAATTGAAGAAAGAAATATTAAACTGTGGGAACAAAGTGAAGCCATTCACCGGGAAAAAGAACATGTTGATAAATTAAAGCAAGAGGTAGAATTGCGTCATCAAGAGGTGTTAGATAGTATTAGCTATGCAAAAAGAATTCAGTCGGCCATTTTACCTTTAGAACAGGAAATTAGTAAAGCTCTTCCTCAATATTTTGTTTATTTTCAGCCAAGAGATATAGTGAGTGGAGATTTTTATTGGTTCAATGTGAAGGACGAAAAAATATTTTTAGCAGCTGTTGATTGTACTGGACATGGAGTTCCTGGCGCATTTATGAGCATGGTGGGACATATTCTTTTGGATGAGATTGTTTTACAAAAAGGTTTTGTTGAGCCAGGCAAGATATTAAACGAGTTGGATAATAGCGTAAGAACAGTTTTGAGGCAAGACAATCAGGACACATCTACCCGAGACGGTATGGATATTTGTCTTTGTATAATTGATAAGGAAAAAAGAATAATTGAATATGCAGGTGCAAACAGACCACTTTGGATAGTGAAAAAATCCTCACAAGAAATTCTTGAAATAAAATCAACTAAAACAGCAATTGGTGGACTGCGTGAAGAAGCCGTAACTTTTCTATCAACTACTTTACAATTAAACGAAGGAGATACACTTTATCTTTCAAGTGATGGATATGCCGATCAGTTTAGTTCTCTTGATAAAAAAATGATGACAAAACGTTTTAAAGAGGCATTGTTATCAATTCAGGATAAAAATTTGGAAGAACAAGGAGCGTTTTTAAAAGAATTTCATTTAAACTGGAAAGGAAATATGGAACAGACAGATGATATTTTAGTTATAGGTGTTAAGTTATAAATATCCATTGAAACTGTTTTTAAATAGATTACTACTGCTTTATTTTTTTAAAGTTTTAGTTTTTTTTATACGTATTAAAACCATACTGATATTCCTTCTCTATCGAAGAAGTCGATAGGTAATCATGATAAGATTTATTTGACATTATTAAATGCAGCATTTATTCTTTTACTACCTTATTTTATTAGAATGTTTTTTTAGCAGCAAGCTTTGCTTAGTAGCCCATGTTATAAAATGAATTTAAAAGTATCTGAATTTATTTGGAAACTCTTTCTTTAATTTAAAGAGATTCATATCTCAAATTGGTCTTAAAAAGCACCAAAAGAACAACCCCAAAATCGCCTAATTTCCCCCCTCAAAAAATTGAATTTCTGTAAAAAACCCGACTCCAAACCCGACTCCAAATGACATTTCGGGCTTTTCAAAACACCTGAAAAATAAAAACCCCTTGATTATCAAGGGGTTCTGTGTAGCGAGATCGGGAGTTGAACCCGAGACCTCAGGGTTATGAATCCTGCGCTCTAACCATCTGAGCTACCTCGCCATTATTTTTGAGGGCGCAAATATAGTGTTTATCTTTTCATATAAAAAAGCAGTTTTAATAATTTTTAACAAAACATACCTATAGGATGCTTAGAATTTTTTTATATATTGCGAGAGATTCGTTTAATTACAATTAAAATGGCTAAGAAGAAAGTTGCACCTAAAAAGGTGAATAAAAATATAAAACCGGTTAAAGCAAGCGTTCCTAAAAAGGCGAAAGCCAATAATAACTCTAAGTCTAGCCGTCCTGCTGTCGGTAAAAAGACTAAACCTGTTAAAACAGTGAAGAAAGTAACGAAAGTTACGAAGGTGCTGCGTCCTGTTGCTAAAAAGCAGCTGAAGTCGGCTACCCCAGTGAAAAAGAAGATATCCAAGCCTGTTGTTAAGGTTATTGTTAAAAAACTGACAAAAGCGGTTGCGAAAAAAATTTCTAAGTCTGTTCCTGTTAAAAAAAGCCTTAATTCCTCTAAAGTTGTTAAGAAACCAATCGCAAAAGTTGAGATTGTTAAATCGAAAGGATCTTTGAAGCCTTTGAAAGAAGAGAAAGTTGTGAAAGTGATTGTAAAAAAGGAAGTGAAAGAGATTGTAAAGCCTACTAAAGAGAAGAAACGTGGTAAAGGTGGTAGAAAACCTAAATCCAAGAATGGTGATGATGATGAACCTGAAATTATTCATGATGAGCTTATCGAACAGTTGATTCAAAGCACAAAGAAGAAAAAACAAGGTCCTAAAGTCCCTAAGATTTTAAAGACGTTTGTTAATCCGATGACTTCTCTTACCGTTGCACCTCCCGAAAATGGTAAAAAAGGAAACAACCTTCCTAAAAAAGAACCTAAAGGAAAGTTTGAGCTAGAATACGTAATACGCACATCTGCAGGTATCCTATACGAATTTATCACTTCCCCAAGTGGTTTGTCGGAATGGTTTGCTGATGATGTGAATATCCGTGATGGTTTCTTTACTTTCTTCTGGGATGGAAGTGAACAAAAAGCAAAACTTCTTGGCTTTAAAGAAGATAAATTTATCCGCTTATACTGGCTAGATAAGCCCGAAGGTACCTATTTTGAATTCCGTATAGAAAAGGATGAACTTACAGGAGATATCTCCTTGATCATAATCGATTTTGCTGATGAAGCCTCTGATATGCAGACATCAAAGTTGTTATGGGATAGTCAGGTGAACAAATTATTGGGTGTTTTAGGCTCTAACTAATCACATTTTTTACTCTCATTTTGTTGATGTGAAGGCCATTTTAAAAAATAATCTTTCATTTTTAGTACCCTATTCTGTATACATCCTTCTGGGAGCAGCTTTGATTTTTGTTAATTCAAAGGCGGAAACGCACCTTTCTTTTAATTCTTTTCACAATCCATTTCTAGATACTTTTAATACATACACCACTTATTTAGGTGACGGTGTTACTGCAACTTTATTTATAATGATGCTGCTGACTGTGAAGTATCGCTTCTTTATTATTGCCGCTGCTGCAAATATCATCTCCGCTATGATCACCCAGTCGCTCAAGCATTTTGTTTTTGAGGATGTTGTGCGGCCGAAAAAATTTTTTGAAGGTTTGCAAGAACTCTATTTTGTTCCGGGCATCGATAACCACATGTACCACAGCTTTCCGTCCGGACATTCCACTTGCGCCTTTGCCATGTACTTTTCTTTTTGTCTGATGGCAAAAAATAAAATATATAAACTTTTATTTTTCATCCTCGCAATCTTAACGGGCTATTCAAGAGTGTATTTGTCGCAGCACTTTTTTGAGGATGTGTATGCCGGCTCTATCATTGGTGTAAGTACCGCATTTGTTGTATTTTATTTCGTTCAGCATAAAAAACATGAATGGATGGATAGATCCATCGTTAACTTTTTTAATAAATGAACACTAGTGCTTTTAAATACAACCTAATCATTGCCATTGGCGCATTGCTGTTGTTTGTTCCTTTCCTAGGTGCTGTCCACCTCTTTGATTGGGATGAGATCAATTTTGCGGAATGTGCTCGCGAAATGCTGCTGACTCAGGAATATTTTTCCGTTAAAATAAATTATCAGCCCTTCTGGGAAAAGCCTCCCATCTTCATCTGGATGCAGGCACTGTCCATGAGCGTTTTCGGAATTAATGAATTTGCTGCCCGCCTTCCTAACGCCATCTGTGGTGTAATTACCTTGCTCGTGATGTTCAATATTGGTAGGAAATTGGTGGATGAGCGTTTCGGACTCCTCTGGGTGCTGGCCTATGCAGGTTCTTTCCTTCCTCATTTTTATTTTAAATCTGGTATCATCGATCCCTGGTTCAATCTCTTTATCTTTTGCGGTATCTATTATTTTATTGTGTATACCAATGATAAAGGTTTGCGTAAACTTATTCTCTCTGCCGTATTTATCGGACTGGCGATCTTAACAAAAGGTCCCGTTGCCTTATTGGTGTTCGGATTGTGTGTTGGTTTCTTCTGGATGTTCAAACGCTTCCGGACCATCATCTCCATCAAACATTTTTTTATTTTTGGTATTGCTCTTACGTCTGTTGGTGGATTGTGGTTTTTAATGCTTGCTCTCACCGGTCATGCCGAGATCATCAAAGAATTTTTTGTTTATCAGGTGCGCCTCTTCAATACCCAAGATGCCGGACATGGCGGGCCATTTTTTTACCATTGGATCGTATTGCTAATCGGCTGTTTCCCTTTGTCGGTTTTTGCTTTGAGAGCGTTCAGAAAAAGTGCGTACGACACACCTTATCAAAAACATTTTAAATTGTGGATGCTGATCTTATTTTGGGTGGTCCTTATTTTATTCAGTATCGTGAAAACTAAAATTGTTCATTATTCTTCTTTGTGTTATTTCCCGCTGAGCTTTTTGGCTGCGTATGCCATCTATAAATTGGTGATGGGTGAATTAAAATGGAAAAAATATACCGGCGTTCTGCTGCTGATCATCGCCAGTGTAATTGGTATCGTTATTTCTGCCTTACCAATCGTCGATCATTACAAGCAGCAGCTCATCGGTTTGGATCTGATCAAGGATAAGTTCGCTCTTGAAAATTTAAAGGCAGATGTCAACTGGAGCGGAGTGGAGTGGATGATCGGATTGTTACTAATCATTGGTGTGGCAGTGATGCTGCTTTTCATAAAGCAAGGGAAAATCAAAGTTGGCATCATCGGAATCTGTTTGATCAGTCTGTTTGCTGTAAATATGGCTTCTGTATTGGTGGTAACGCGTATCGAAAAATATTCGCAAGGTGCTGCCATCGAGTTTTATGAATACCTCCAAGACAAAGATTATTATGTTGAAACTATCGGTTTTAAAAGTTATGCTCACTTGTTTTATTCACACAAACAGCCACAAAGCAATCCCGACAGTTATAACAACACCTGGTTGCTAAAAGGAGATATCGATAAAACAGCTTGCTTTGTAAGTAAGATCACTTCGGTGGATGAAATAAAAAGCGACTATCCCGATTTAATTGAGCTCTACCGTAAAAATGGATTTGTATTCTGGATGAGAAATCCTGAATAAAAAAACATAAAAATAAGGGTGAATTTATTTCTTCTTCTCGTAACGCTTACACTTGTTTAGTCCGAGTGTATAGAAAAAGTGTGTAAAAGAAACACGTAAAACACCCATTCCATATTTCGCACTTCTGCTGAAATTGATCGATGATGCTTCAGGGAAATATTTAGTCGGACAAGTGATCTCAGCAATTTCAAAGCCGGCCATAAATATCTGGGAGATCATCTCATTATCGAAAACGAAGTCATCGTTATTCGCTTCATAGTTGACTGTTTCCAATACCTCACGTGAAAATGCACGGTAGCCTGTATGGTATTCTGATAATTTTTGATTGATCAGTATGTTCTGAGAAAGGGTGAGACAACGATTAAAAATGTATTTATACATCGGCATGCCGCCTTTTAATGCACCTTTTCCTAAAATCCGTGAGCCAAATACTACAGGATACAAATCGTTTGCGATAATATGCGCCATCGACTGAATCAAAAGCGGTGTATATTGATAATCGGGGTGAAGCATGATCACTATATCACCGCCCAATTCCAATGCTTTATCGTAACACGATTTTTGATTTCCACCATATCCTCTGTTGTTTTGATGTTTAATAACATGCTTAATACCAATGCGGTTCGCAACTTCAATGGTATCGTCTTTACTCACATCATCCACCAGCACCACTTCATCAACTATGTCAAACGGGATTTCCTTATATGTTTTTTCGAGTGTCAGTGCCGCATTGTATGCCGGAAGAACAACGATTACTTTTTTATTATTTATCATTTTAGAGGCTTCTTGAAAGCAAAAATAATAAAATTAATGAGAGCAGGACTCCCGCATCTTGGAATAAATAGCACATTCGCTCCGCTTGGCTGCTGTTGTCCCGCATTTTCCTTCAGTAATTTCATACCATGCCGGAACAGTTCCTCTCAAGCTTCTTTTCATTCTTTTGTATATTCAATAGAAATCCGTTTGCACCGCTGTTTCTTAGCACACTTATTGTTATATTTGTTCTCGGATGAAAACCCTCTATAAATTCATATTAAAGTCGTACATCGGCCCTTTTGTAATGACTTTCTTCATTGCAATGTTTGTTTTTTTTATGATGTTCATCTTTAAATACATTGATGATTTTGTAGGAAAAGGGATTGAAGCTAGCGTTTTAGCAGAATTGTTTTTCTATTTCTCATTAACAACCATTCCAATGGCATTGCCCCTCGCCATTTTACTTTCTTCATTAATGACCTTTGGTAATTTAGGTGAACATTTTGAACTTACCGCCATGAAAAGTGCCGGCTTATCGCTTCAGAAGGTCATGTCGCCTCTCGTTGTCACCACCATATGTTTGTCTATTGCCGCATTTTATTTTTCAAATAATGTTTTACCATATACCAACCTCAAAGCTGGATCTTTACTATACGATGTTCGTGAATCCAAGCCTGCTCTTCTTTTTAAAGAGGGTGTCTTTAATAACAGTATTCAGGGTTTCAGCATCCGTGTAGATAAAAAAGAAAAAGATGGTCGCACGTTAGGGGGTATCATGATCTACGATCACCGCGATATGAAAGGGAATACTACTGTTTTATCTGCTAAATATGGTAAAATGGAAGAAACATCAGATAAAATGTTTTTGGTGCTAACTTTAAAAGACGGTGTGAGTTACAAAGAGATGAATGAAAATCCAAAAGATGCTATCAGCCGCCCGATGATTAGAGATAAGTTTGCTGAACGGATAATACGCTTCGATCTTTCCGAATTTAAAATGAACCGGACCAATGAAGAGCTTTTTAAAAGTAATTTTCAGATGATGACGATTTCTCAATTAAATAAAGTTGCAGATTCTCTTGAAATTAAAAATGAAAAACGCAGAATGGAATATTCTAAACACCTAAATAATTCATATTACAGCCGAACAACAAAATATTTATCGAAACTGGATTCCGGAAAAATTGAACTGGGATCTGAAAATTATTTTGTGAAGCTCCCTAATTCTCAAAAAATAAGTATTATCGAAGCAGCAACAAACATGGCCCGAAATGCGAAGGCGTCTGCTGAAGGAATGCAATCGGATATTGTTTCAGAAGAATTTTCTATTTTCAAATGTAACATTGAGTGGCATCGTAAATTCACGCTTTCTATTGCTTGTCTGGTATTGTTTTTTATTGGAGCTCCATTAGGAGCAATTATCCGTAAAGGGGGACTAGGAATGCCGGTAGTCGTTTCAGTATTTTTTTTTATCACCTTTCATATCCTCTCAATTACCGGTGAGAAATTAGCGAAAGAAGGTGAAATGCCACCCTATCAAGGTATGTGGATGGCTACCATTATTTTATTACCAATAGGCATTTTCCTTACGATCAAAGCTACTTCAGATAGTACGCTGTTTGATATGAATACCTTTATCGATCCTGTAAAACGCTTGTTTGCCAAGAAAAATAAGTATTAAAAATGCTTGACTTTCCAGAGCTTACACTTTTACAAACTAGACTCTCCCTTTGTAATAGGCTAAAATATCTTTCAGACTGTCTTCCAAGGTATATTTGTTTTCCCAGCCGGTATCTTTCCTGATCTTTTCGTTCGAACCAATAATCACTTTGTTATCGTTCGGGCGAACCAATGCCGGATCGATCTTTTGTGTCACTTGAATGTTTAATATAGCGGCCATCTGTTGAATCACCTCATTCAATGAAGTGCCTTTGCCGTTACAAATATTATAGATCTCTCCTTTTTTACCTTTCATGAAAAGCAAATAATACGCTTCCACAACCGCTCTTACATCCACAAAATCTCTTATAATGCTCGTATCTCCGGTTGTCAGTTCTTTTACAGCGGATGCATTATCCTTTAATGCAATTAGCTGTCGCGCAAAGGATGGTATAACAAAAATATCTTTCTGGTGAGTGCCGATGTGATTGAAAGAACGGGTCATGATAATATCCATTCCATAACTATCTGTATACACTTTTGAAAGCATTTCCTGCGATACGCGGGCAACCGCATACGGACTGATGGGATTTAGAACATGCTCTTCCTTTAAATGGATGCTGCCATCTTGCGCATTACCATATTCTTCAGATGAACCAATTGATAATATTCTGCAATTGATTCCCGATAACCGTATGGTTTCAATTAAATTTAAAAAGATGTTTGTATTGTTTGCAAAACTCTCCACCGGCATTCTCCAGCTCAGGGCAACGCTGCTGAAGGATGCTAAATGAAGAACATAGTCGGGCTTAAACTGAATGATGAGTTGTTCTACTTCAGACTTGTTTAATAAGTTGGCTTTTTCAAAGGTGCATTTCACATACGTATAATTAGAAACATTGAAATCGATATCGTTAATATCAACGCCCAGTACTTCCGCATTAATCTTATTTTTTTCTAAGAAATCTATAAAATGTTTGCTGACAAAGCCCGAAAAGCCGGTAATTAAATATTTGCTGCTGATGCTCATTTCTATCATATTTGCTTCAAAAGTAAGCATTCGCTATTAAATATAAAACATCAATTTTCGGGTTGAACTATTTGTTATATTTGCAACAACGGCTAGCTATTGAAGTCGTTTTTCAATTGATAGCGATTTAAGGTATGAAGATATTACAGGTTTGCAGTAAAATTCCTTTTCCACCCAAAGATGGAGGAAGCATTGCGATGAATATACTTACGCAGGGACTGATAAATGCAGGTAATACAGTGCATGTATTAGCAGTGAATACTCCGAAGCATTTTATCAAAGACGATGACATTGATCCTGTTTACCGAAAAAAAACGTCATACCGCTCTGTTTTTATTGATACGTCTATCAAACCTGTTGATGCCATCTTGAATTTATTCAGCTCCGAATCCTATAATATCATTCGGTTTTATTCCAAAGATTTTGAAAAGGTGCTGATTGAACGTTTGCAATCGGAAGCGTATGATCTGATCCAGCTGGAAACGCTTTGGGTGACTCCCTATGTGGATGTGATCCGGAAGTATTCAAAAGCGAAAATTATTTTGCGTTCTCAAAATGTTGAATACATGATTTGGGAGCGTCTTGCGGAAGATGCAGCAAATCCGATTAAAAAAATATACCTCAAATTACTTGCTTCTCGTTTGAAAAAATACGAATTGAACCTTTTAAATAAATACGATGCTATTGCTACGATTACCGAATTAGATAGTTTGGTGTTTAAAAAAATGGGGTGTAGCATTCCAATCATTCATGTTCCTTTTGGAATCGATCTTGTAAAATATAAATTAGATGATTCGACGCTTGAAAAACCTTCTGTGTTTCATATCGGTGCAATGGACTGGCGACCGAATGCGGATGGAATAAATTGGTTCCTGAAAAATGTGTGGATGGATGTGGTGGCAAAAAATCCTTCTGTTAAATTGTATTTAGCAGGCAGGAATATGCCCGACTGGCTCATGAATCTCAAAATGCAAAATGTTGTTATTGAAGGTGAAGTTCCCGATTCACACGCCTTCATTAATTCCCGATCGATAATGATTGTGCCGCTTACTTCCGGTGGTGGTATGCGTGTGAAAATTATTGAAGGAATGGCTTTTGGTAAAACAATCATTTCAACGGCTGTAGGAGCGGAGGGAATCGAATATGAAAAGGGGGTAAACCTCTTGATCGCAAATACCGAACCTGAATTTGTTGATGCGATTAATACCTGTTTGAACAATACATCCTTCTCCGACTCGCTGGGTAAAAAAGCCAGAGCATTGGTGGAAGCGAAATACGACAATCAGATCATCTGTAATAAACTATCAGCATTTTATCTTAGCCTGTTAAATTAATGAAGCTGTTTATTCTTTTATCGCGTGTTCCGTATCCTCTCGAAAAAGGGGATAAGCTGCGTGCCTTTAACCAGATAAAAGAACTTTCCAAAAAACATCAGATCATTTTGTTTGCTCTTAATGATGATAAGTTAGATGATAAAGCGCTGCACGAATTAAAAAAATATTGCGAGGCCATCTCCATCGTTAATTTTTCTAAATTCACTATTTTTTTCAATCTGATACGTGCTTTTTTTAATGGTAATCCAATGCAAGTTGGTTATTTCTATTTTAGCAAAGCGCAGAAAAAAGTAGATGAACTGATAAAGAAACACAAACCCGATCACATCTATTGCCAATTGATCCGTACGGCTGAATACATAAAAAAATTTCCTCACATCCCAAAAACATTGGATTATATGGATGTATTCTCGAAAGGCATTGAACGAAGAATATCTTCAGATTCGTTTTGTCTGAAGCCCTTTTTAGTAATGGAATACAGACGATTGTTGAAATACGAGAAGAAAGCTTTTGCTTATTTTAATAACAAAACGATTATTTCGGAGCAGGATAAAAACCTAATTCCTCATTCTGAAAAAAATAAAATTGTTGTTGTTCCAAATGGTGTCGATACGTCTTTTTTTAAACCTATTCAGCATAAAAAAGAATTTGAATTACTATTCAATGGAAACATGAATTACCCACCGAATATTGAGAGTGTAGAATATCTTGTTGAAAAGGTAATGCCCTTTGTCTGGAATAAATTACCACACACCCGTTTATTGATCTCTGGAGCAACTCCGAATAAAACTGTTCAGGATCTTGCTTCCGAAAAAGTAATTGTTACAGGTTGGGTAGATGACATCCGGATAAACTTTGTGAAATCAAAAATTCTTGTTGCCCCGATGCAAATCAGTATCGGATTGCAAAATAAGTTGTTGGAAGCAATGGCTATGCAACTGCCCTGCATTACATCTACCTTAGCAAATAATGCGCTGGGTGCAAAACCTGGAGAGCAAATTCTTGTTGCCGATTCTCCTGAACAATATGCCCTTCACATCATCGACCTTCTGCAAAATGAATCGAAAGCAAAACAAATTGCTATGAATGGTTATCACTTTGTTATCAATAACTTCAATTGGCAAAGTACAACTAGCATTTTAGAAAAACTGATTTATGAAAAATAATTTCCTTAATAATTAGCTTTTAAATTAATAAAATTCAAAGAGATTATTTAAATATATATAGGGCGATCCATATTTTAAAACCTGTTATGAAAAACAAAGTCCATCGTTTGAAATTTTATTAATTTAATTTTTGAGTGACTCAATGAAAATACTAGTATTAGACAATTACGACAGCTTTACATATAACCTAGTTCATTACCTCGAAAAAGTAAGCGATGCCATAATTGAAGTCCATAGGAACGATAAAATCAGTCTGGAAGATATTGTAAAGTTTGATAAGATTATACTCTCTCCAGGTCCAGGTATTCCTTCTGAGGCTGGTATTCTTATAGAGCTCATTAAAACATTCGCGTCTTCAAAAAGCATCTTGGGTGTTTGTCTCGGTCAGCAAGCAATTGCAGAGGCTTTTGGCGGAACATTGTTTAATTTATCCGAAGTTTTTCATGGTGTATCTTCTCCGGTTGAAATTATTTCCGATGATTTATTATTTAAAAATATACCTTATAAATTGAATGTCGGCAGATATCATTCCTGGTGTGTAAATAAAATGAACTTCCCTGAAACATTGCAAATTACTGCGCAAGATGAACATGGAAATATTATGGCCTTGAAACATAAAAAATTTGATGTAAGAGGTGTTCAGTTCCATCCGGAGAGTATTCTCACAGAACATGGATTACAAATGATTGAAAATTGGATTAAAGGATAGAGAAAAGAAATAAATTATTTGTTTCAAAATAATTGACGCTAATCGTACAAGCAAATAAAAGGTTACTTCAAGTAATTCCGCCAAAAGGTAAAATATAACGAGAAGCTGAATTTTAGTTCGTATAATAAAATTGGAAGCAATAGCTTATGCAATTGCAAATGATACAGTTTTTTTAGCACAATTTGCTATTGATTGAATGTGTTTTATTGATAAGCAAAATTTATTGTTGTATTTAAAAAAAATAATTTAATAAGCGCTTTGTATGGATTTAAAATTTAAAAAAGCAAGTACTGATGATGTGTTATTGATCGCTCAACTTGCTGATCGTATCTGGAAAAAACATTACATCAACATCATCAGTATAGAACAGATAGTGTTTATGCTCAAAAAAATGTATTCTGAAGAAAGTATACTAAGTCAGATGATGGATGGACATCAATTCGAAATTGCTTACAATAATATAACCCCTATCGGATATATCTCTCTTAGTTCAATAAATAATAAAGAATATTTTCTTCATAAATTCTATGTGGAAACAACAGATCAGAGGAAAGGTGTAGGTTCAACTTTTCTTAAACATATTCTGGAGCACATTCCAGATTCTGAAAGTATTGAATTAACTGTCAACCGACAGAACTATAAAGCTATTAATTTTTATTTTAAAAATGGTTTTATAATTAAAGATGTAGCTGATTTTGATATTGGAGAAGGATATTTTATGAATGACTTTATAATGATCCGGAAAACAAATTGAAACTGAAAATAGACAGGTTGAAAGATCTGGAAAATAGTTAGCGTACAGCAGCGATATATTGAAATTATTTTTATTATTATTATTTACTAGCCAACATCCATTTCTCTATCTTTTTAATAAAATCAGCAACCTGCTGTGCTGGCCATACTGGTAATTGATAACCATCACTAATTTTACAGTATAAGGTCATTTGAAAAAGTGCACGCAAGGTGCTGAAATAGGGGAGCAGCTTAATTTCTGTTTCAGTTAATCTACGTTGTGACGTATATCCTTTTAAAAATGAATCAACAATTTCCTTTGGTTTGTTTTTGTGATCATACCATATAAAAACTCCGATGTCATAAATAAGAAAACCCGTTCCGAAAAAATCAAAATCAAAAAAGGTAAATTTGTTATCACTTGTCAAATGAAAATTTTCCGCTTGCAAGTCACCGTGACAAACGCCTATTCCTAAAGCTTTTTTATCAATTTTAGAAAAAATAGTTTTAAATTTATCATATAATTTTAAAAGGTAGTCATATGCTTCTGGGTAATTTTTAAGTATAGGTTTCAGCGTTGTTAATGTCTTTTCAAACTGAAATTTAATGTCGTAGTTGTGCGCAGTTTCTCCCAAATTTTTATTTTGAGTCAAGACATGAATTTTCCCTGTTTCTTTTCCCAGTAATTCAGCTTGTACGTTGGTTAGTTTTCTGACCTGATCCCCCTCAGCAAATGAAAATAAAACAAGATACCTGATCCCTTCCGGAGCGTAAATGCTATGAATGTATTTCGATTGCTTATCCGGAATAGGAAATGAAACCGAAATTCCATTTTCTTTTAACGCCTCCAATAGTTTAATTTCTGTTTCAATACTTTCTATACTTCTCCAATTGTGCTTGTATGCACGAAGAATATATTTTTTTGTAGTTGTTTTAATAAGATAGGTGTCATTAAATCCACGCTTTAAAAAAGTAATTTCCGCATCATCCGAAATAGGATAATTACCTATAATTAATTTTAATAATGCTTTTGTCGATAAAGAAGAGTATTCAACCGGAAATGCCATGCGTAAATGTAGGGAATTTACGAATAAACATACCGATTTTTAAATGCACGTTTCCATGAATACAATTAGCTAAATAATGCTGTGGTGGAGTGCTTTACTATTTTTTTAAAGAGTGAAGGCGATTTTATTTTTAGTTACATTAATCAGTTCTATTTTATTAACATATTGGAAATTAGTGAACTACAAACTTGACAATCTAAATAATATTTTCTAAATTTGATTTTAAATTCCATCGTTTACAATGTCGCAACGATTTAAATATTACTTGTCTCTTGCATTTACACTGATTGTTTTTGTGGTTTATTCTCAGCAAACCAATCAAAACAATGAGGCGGTGGCAACTATTGTTGGAAATATTCCAGAAGTGAATGTTAATATTACTCCTCATGATTTTATTAATTCTAATCCTTATTCAGAAAACAACGAACCTCAATTGCAAAAGCAAATGACTTCTCGGAATATTGAGCCCACTATAGAAAATGGATTTCACATTCGTTTCGAACTGAATTCTGAACTGCAAGAATTAACCGTTCAGAAAGCCGATAAAAAGATTTCAAATGCTGTCTTCAACCCTAATGCTTCATCTTCTCCTTCTTTTGATGGTGGTTCGTCTGTTGGTAAAACAAAAAAGCGCCAAACTACTCTCGCTGAAAGATCTTTTAATGTAAAAAAGCGTTTAAACACATGGTTTCCAAAACGTAAGAAGCGTTATCACCCTCACCTATGTGGAAGATTTTAATTAGCATTATATCTTTATTGATATAGTAGTAAATTTTTTTTTAAATTGATATATTATTTTTTATCTGTTTTCTTTTTAAGTTCAACTCATCTTTTCTGAAACCATTTTCCTAGCTTAGTTTTAGCTGTATAATGACAAAATAATTTTTAGCTTTGCTATGTTAATACAAATGAACAGCACATTTAATATTATAAAGAAGTATCATTCTTGAAAAAAATTTCTTTACTATTTATTCTTATACCATTTTGGGCTCTAGCGCAAAGTAAAGGAAAAAAATATCCTGCAGGTAATGGCGGCACTATTTTTCTTCCTCAAGGAGATATTTCTTTTGCCGATGAAGTAGTTGATTTTAAACGTGGTGAACCGGATGCTGTTTCTGAATCCTGTGATTCTACTTTATCATTAGGGATTTCTGATTTTGTTGGAGTAGCCTCTAATTTTACTTCATTAGGATGTGGCGGAAAACTGACTTTACGTTTTTCCGACAATGCTCTCATTGATATTCCCGGTCCTGATTTGTATGTTTTTGAAGTTGGAAAATATATTGAAACAACACAGTTGTTTGTTTCTAAAAACGGTAAAAATTGGACAAATGTTGGCGTAATCAGTGGTGGTGTTTCTTCTGTTGATATTGGTGATTCAGTTAATCTAGGCGATGTATTTCATTATGTTATGCTGGAAGATCTGAAATCCGATTGCAAAGGTTCATGGCCCGGAGCTGATATAGACGCTGTAGCGGCTATTGGTTCGGGAACACAGATCAACCTTAAAAGTGCTGTACTTTTTGATTTTGACAAGTTTGACCTTTTGCCAGCTTCAAAAAAAGAATTAGATAAGGTGGTTGAATTAATTAAAAATGAAATGCCCTCCAAAATAATCATTGAAGGTCATACTGATAATTTAGGTTCTGAATCATACAATCTTTCATTGTCAGAAAAAAGAGCCTCTTCGGTCAAAAATTATATTATGATAAAATTAAATGCTTTTAAAGGAAAAACGAGCTCTATTGGTTATGGGAGCTCGCTTCCCTTATCAACCAATGAAAGTAAAGATGGACAGGATAAAAACAGAAGGGTAAGTATAATTCTGTTACCTAAAGCTAATAATTAGCTTCCAAAATCAATTCAACTATTAAGAGTATTCATTTATTGCTTTTTTTATCTTTGTCGTCTCAAATTTTAAATAAACAACTCTTTCAAAAAATGAAAAAATTACACACTCTTTTATTCGTAATATTTACCCTTTCTGTTTCATCTCTAATATATGCTCAGGAGAATATAAAAAATGATCCTTTCATAGCGGATAAAAAATTTAATAGCGGTAATTACGAATCCGCATTGGAAGATTATTTGTCGTTGTTGGAAGATGATTCCAAAAACGATAAATACAATTACAATATTGCAATCTGTTATTTGAATACCAACATCAATAAAACGAAAGCGATTCCATATTTAGAGATTCTTACACGTAAACCTAAATTTGATCCGAATGCAATGTACTTGTTAGGTCGCGCCTATCATTATGCGTATCGTTTTGATGATGCAATTAAAACATATAATGTTTTTAAACAAACAGGAAGAGGAAATGCTATTAATTTAGGGGATGTTGATCGACAGATACAATTTTGTATAAACGCAAAAGAGTTGATGAAATTTCCATTGGATGTAAAATTTGAAAACCTAGGGGCAAATGTAAATTCACCTTACGCTGATTATTATCCTTTTGTTCCAAGCGATGAGTCATTTATTATTTTTAATACTCGCAGACCCGATGAAGGAGCTGCAATTACAAAGGAAGACGGAACGTACCCTGCAGCAATTTATATTTCAAAAGTAATTGAAGGTTCTTTTGTAAAGTCAAAAAATATAGGTCCTCCCATTGCTAAAAAAGAAGATGAACAGGAGATTATTGGCTTATCTGCAACTGGTGAAATAATGTTATTGTATTATACGAATTTTAAAGGTGTTGGCGATATTTATAGTACTACTACTGATAAAAACAAAAGCTTTAAGCCTGCATATAAACTAGATGTAAATATTAATTCTACTAAAGCAGAAGAGATTGCTGCATGTATAAGTACTGATGGCTCAATACTGTATTTTGCGAGCAACCGCGAAGGTGGTAACGGTGGTACAGATTTATATTTAAGTCGCAAATTACCTGATGGTAAATGGGGGCCTCCTCAAAATATGGGCGCTGAGATCAATACACCTTACGACGAAGATTTTCCGAATGTTTCCGCTGACGGTAAAATAGTTTTTTTTAGTTCAAACGGACATACAACAATGGGTGGTTATGATATTTTTAAAGCGGATTTTAATACGGAGACAAATCAATTTTCAAATCCTAAAAATGTTGGGTATCCGATAAATACTCCCGAGGATAATTTCAATTTCCGTATTTCTAGCAACGGTCGATATGGCTATATCGCGGCTCTTCGTGACGGCGGGTTTGGTGATCTTGATATTTATCGTGTCACTTTAAATGAAGTAGAACAGCAGTATTCTGTAATTAATGGTAACATCTCTTCATCCGATTCTACTCAGAAATTAATTTTTTCAGATGTATTTATTACAGTTACCGATACTAAATCACTAGAAGTTGTTGGTACTTATTTACCAAATCCTAATTCAGGAAGTTATGTCATGGTGCTTTCTCCTGGAAATTATGAAATCAATCTGGAGGCAAATGGTTTTCAATCGATCACCGAAAAAATAACAGTTTTGGATAAAAGTTCTTTTAAGTTTGAAATATCAAAAAATATTCAACTTAACCCCGACGGATTTCAAACTAAGTAATCAAAAAAATTGTATCGCAAATATGAGTGATGTTTTTTTTCTTGACTTTTGATAGCTAATTTTGTTAATAAAAGAGAACTTATAATTTGCCATTTTTTATTAATGAAGACCATAATTTTTTTCTTCTATTAAAAGTACATTGAAAATGATTGGCAAATCAGTATCTTTACAAATATGATTACTTATATAATACTTGCAATTACAATTTTTATTTCCATTTCTGCAATGGATAACCATTCTCTGAAAAATAAAATGGTTTTTAATGCATATCTTATTCATGAACGAAAAGAATGGTATCGATTTTTTTCAAGTGGATTGATACATGCCGACTGGATGCACCTTGGATTTAATATGCTGTCACTTTATATGTTTGGAAAAGCGGTAGAAGATGCATACTATAAACTGTTTGATGTAAAAGGTGTTTTATTTTTTATTTTATTATATGTTGGTGGCCTTGCAATGTCCTCGATTTATTCTTTTGAACGTAACAAAGGAAATATATATTACAATGCCTTGGGAGCATCTGGAGCTGTATCTTCTGTTATATATGCTTTTATTCTTTTAGATCCAACAGCCAAATTAGGTTTTATGTTTATTCCTGTTCCTATTCCTGCTTATCTTTTTGGTTTTATTTATTTGGGAATTGAATATTATTTAAGCAAACGAGGAAATACTGGCATCGCACATGATGCTCATTTTTGGGGCGCAATTTATGGCGTTGTTCTCACATTAATTCTTAAACCTAGTTTAGCAACACGTTTTATAGAACAAATTATTGGAAGATGATGAAAGCAGTTTTTTTAGATAGAGACGGAGTAATTAATGTTGAACGTGGGTATACACATTTGTTGTCTGATTTTGTAATTTTACCAGATCTCATTGAAGTGCTTCAACTGCTTCAGAAAAAAGGATATTTACTTGTTGTTGTTTCAAATCAAAGTGGAATAGCGAAAGGACTTTATAGACAAGACGAAGTAGAGATTTTACATAAATTTATGGTGGATGAATTTTCAAAGAATGGAATTGCATTATCCGAAATTTACTATTGTGTTCATCATCCTGATGTTGTAAAATGTATTTGCCGTAAGCCGGATTCACTTTTTGTTGAAAAAGCACTTGCTCGTTTTGATATTGATGCAAGCAAGTCTTATTTTATTGGCGATAAAGAAAGAGATACAGCCGCTGCAGAAAAAGTAGGTGTAAAAGGAATTTTGATTGAAGCAAACAGTTCTCTAAAATTAATCTTAGATCAAATTAATTAGTTTTTTTTAATCTTCTTATAATCAAGTTGAAATTTATTTAAATGCAAATATACCTGAATCATAACGGCAATTTTATTTTAGCAGATTCTCCAGTCATTACTGCTAATAATCGTTCTTTCAGATATGGTGATGCTTTGTTTGAAACAATTCGGATTACAAATTATAACCCTCAGTTTTTAAAAGAACATTTGCTCCGATTGTATGCGGGAATGGAAGTGTTGAAGATGGAAATGAATCCCCTGTTGAATGCGACTTTTTTGGAGCATGCTTTCCTGGAACTGGCTCAGAAAAATAATATTACCTCTGACGGCCGTGTTCGCTTAACCGTTTACCGCAATGAAGGTGGTTTTTATGCTCCTTGCGACAATAAGGTTTCCTTTTTAATAGAAGTATACCCTTTGGATGAAATTGGTTATACGCTCAATAATAAAGGATATACTGTAGATCTTTATACTGATTTTAAAAAAGCTCAGAATTCACTTTCTTCCATAAAATCAGCAAATAGTGTAATTTATGTGATGGCAGGAATTCATAAAGTTCACCAACAATTAGATGAATGTCTATTGCTTAATGACAAACATCATATTATTGAAGGAATAAGTTCGAATATCTTTGCAGTCAAAAATGGTGTGTTGTATACTCCTCCGGTAGCCGATGGTTGCGTAAATGGAGTGATGCGTAAAAAGATTATTGAGATCGCTCAAGCAACTAAAATAGCGGTGTATGAAATTTCTGTTATGCAAAATGTATTACTGGGTGCTGATGAGTTGTTTTTAACGAATACGATCACTGGAATACGATGGGCTGTTGCATATAAACAAAAACGTTATTTTAATGATACATCAAAAAAATTAGTTGAAAAATTGAACGAACTTATTGCTACTAAGTAATATTTACTTTACTCATTTTTGACTTAGTTCATAAACCACTTAAATAAATTTTACAATGGAAGATTTTAGATTATATATAAATACCCTCCGTCACGATTTTGCTAAACAAACTTTAAGTAAAAAGGATGTGAATATAAATCCTGTTTTGCAATTTGAAAAATGGTTTAAGGAAGCTGTTGATTCACAAGTAAATGAACCTAATGCAATGACAGTTGCTACTGCAACAGCTGATGGTAAGCCTTCTGCACGTATTTTGTTGCTCCGCAATTTTAATGAGTCGGGTTTTGTATTCTATACCAATTATACAAGTAGAAAAGGTACTGAGATCAAAAATAACCCAAGCTGTGCATTGCTTTTCTTTTGGCCGGAGCTTGAACGACAAGTGAGGATTGAAGGTGTATTATTCAAACAAACTGCATTTGATTCGGATGTGTATTTTAAATCTCGTCCACGAACTAGTAAATTGGGTGCTTGGACTTCTCAACAAAGTCATGTGATTGCAAACAGAAATGTATTGGATGAAGAATATCAAAAATTATCTGCTCAATTTCCTGGTGAAGATGTTCCTCGTCCTCAAAATTGGGGTGGTTATACTTTAAAGCCAATTAGTATCGAATTTTGGCAAGGCAGACCAAGCCGCTTACATGACAGGATTTTGTATACGAAAGAAAATAATGCTTGGAAAATAGAGCGATTAGCGCCTTAATATTCTTTATTAAAAGTAATTATCAAGATTATAAATAAAAAAAACCCCTATGTTTTAGAGGTTTTTTTTATTTAAATAAATTCAATTTTATTCAGCTTTTTTTGCTGCCTTTTTAGGTGCTGCTGCCTTTTTAGGCGCAGCAACTTTTTTAGGTGCTGCTGCTTTTTTAGGGCTTGCTGCTTTTGTAGAAGGTGCTGCTTTTTTCTTTGCTGCTACCTTTTTTTTATTTGGTCGGCTAACACCAAATGAACCCATTGAAATTTTACCTTTTTTACTTTTTTTATCACCTTTTCCCATAATAGTTGTTGTTATTTTATTTTGTGTTTTTTAAATTTCTGATACAAACCTACATTAAATTTAGAAAATAACAAACTCTTTAATTTTTTAAACAGTTAAAACTTGAATATCCTTTTTTTCTCTAGAATGTTCAAGGCCTTGCTGAAAATGAATCTAAAAAAGTGAAACTATTATTTTAAACCTTTTTTTGAAAAATAATCCTTTTCAATCAATTCAACTTTTGGTATCGAATTTTTTAACCAACGCAAAAGTAATTCTTCTTTTTCAAGATCATTCAATTGCCAAGCAATCTCCGATTTGTGGAGTTTTTCTTTTAGTGAATGAAGGCATAATGCAGCACTTACGGAAATGTTAAAGCTTTCTGTAAAACCATACATCGGAATTTTTACAAATTCATCGGCATGCGCTCTTACTGTATCAGAGATGCCTGTGAGTTCTGTTCCGAAAAAAAGTGCTAAGGGTTTATCAACAGAAAGGTCTTCTATATTACAATCTTTTTCATGTGGTGTTGTTGCTACTATTCGATATCCTTGTGCTTTTAGTTTTAATATACAATCCAACGAATTGTTTTCTGCTTTTCTGTAACGGTGTAAATTCAACCATTTGGGTGCTCCCAAAGCAATATCTTTGTTTACGGTATACGCATTTTTATTTTCAATGATATGAATATCCTGAATTCCGAAAATATCACACGACCGCAAAACGGCACTCGCATTGTGAGGCTGGTATAAATCTTCGAGTGCAATAGTAATGTGTCTTGTTCTGAAATTCAGTACAGTGTCAAACTTCCCTCTACGCGTTTCTGAAATGAATTGTGATAAATAGGTGATTAGTTCTTCCATTTTGTTATAACAACTGAAGTAGAATGATCTTTCTATTCGTTTTAACTTCTTTTGATTTTAAATTAATTCCTCATACTATCGGAATTACTATCCTTAAGCTCTTCCGTTCGATTTGGCTACCATATTTGCTATCCTGTATAGTAAGCGTGCACCTACATTGGCATCCCATTCATCGCCGCCAGGAGCTACTTCATTGATGTCGAAAGCAATGATACGTTTTCCAGAATCAACAATTTTCTCTATTAACATTAAGATTTGTTCAAATTCAAAACCCCCAGCAACTGGTGTTCCTGTACTCGGACAAAGTTTTGGATCCAAGCCATCAATGTCGAAACTAAGATAGATCTCGTTCGGCAATTGCGTAATGATATCGTTACAAATTGTTGTCCACGTTGTTCCATCTAATTGTCTGTATTTTATATCTCTGTCAAAAAAAGTTTGGATTCTTCCGTTTGAATTTTTGATAATGTCAAATTCAGCCTGACAATAATCACGGATACCCACCTGAACTAATTTTGAAACCTGAGGTATTTTTAATGCATTGAACATGATGGATGCATGAGAAAATTCGAACCCTTCATAAGCATCTCGTAAGTCGGCGTGCGCATCTATTTGTAAAATAGCAAACGATTCATTTTTCTCTGCTAAGGCTTGCATTAGCCCGAGTGGAGTAGAGTGGTCGCCACCTAGTAGAGCTACAATTTTATTTTGTTCTAAAAATGAAAGTGATTTAGCTTTTACCCAGTTATTCATTTTTAAACATTCTGCATTTATGAGTAAACGAATATCCTCCATATCACTATTTGAAGTAGGAGTTTCACCTTCCTGTAATAGTTCGATATAATTTTCAGCTTTCCGTCTTAAGCTTTCACTTTTGCTGGAGATGTCATCTGAGATTGTATCCATTGCAATGCCTATTTTCCAGGCATCTTCAATTTTAGGATCAAATAAATCAACCTGATAAGATGCATTGTAAATTACCTGAGGACCCAATGCTGTTCCTGCACTGTATGAAACTGTTACTTCCCATGGTACAGGAAGAATTACAACTTCAGCTTCAGCTGTGGTAAAAGGTAAGCCGTATATATTATTGTTTGCATCTCCCAATCCGTTGGGATCGAAATTTTTAATTTTATCTTGTTTGCTCATGTTTTTTTTTTGAGGAACGAAAATACATAAAATAAAAAAGTCCCGCATTTCTGCGGGACTTTTTTATTTCAAAAAGTCATCGACTATTTGTTAACTGTTTTAGCTAAATCAGCACCAGCTTTAAACTTAGCAACTTTTTTAGCAGCAATTTTAATTGCTTTTCCAGTTTGTGGGTTACGACCAACTCTTGCAGCTCT